>NZ_KK211190.1:2061970-2361970 GCF_000620865.1 Exiguobacterium sibiricum 7-3 | reverse complement strand
GACATTCGTGATTTGAAGTTACGTGGTCTTCGCGATCAAATCGGTATGGTCATGCAAGAATCGATTCTGTTCAGTGAATCGGTCGAAATGAACATTAAGATGGGAAATCCCGAGGCGACTGATGAAGAGGTGGTCGCGGCAGCGAAAGCGGCCAATGCCCATGAGTTCATCGAACGTTTGGCGGACGGCTATAAAACACCGGTCGGCGAACGGGGTGTCAAATTATCTGGCGGACAAAAACAACGTCTGGCAATTGCCCGGGTATTCCTCAAAAATCCACCGATTTTGATTTTGGATGAAGCGACGAGTGCACTTGATTTGGAAAGTGAATCGATGATTCAAGATTCGCTTGCCCGTCTCGCGAAAGGACGGACGACGTTTACTGTCGCCCACCGTCTCTCGACCATCACCGATGCTGATAAAATCGTCGTCATTGAAAACGGTCAGATCACGGAAATGGGACGTCATGAAGAATTGATGCGAAAACGTGGCGCCTATTTTGAACTGTATGCGATTCAAAACCTAGAGCTCGTTGAATGATAAAAGGCTGTTCCGAAAAAACGGAACAGCCTTTTATATAGAGAAAGTAATTGTTTACAGTTGGGCGAAAGCACGGTTGACAGCAACAATCGTTTCGTCAATGTCTGTTTCTGTGTGGGCCGTCGTCAAGAACCAAGCTTCATATTTAGAAGGAGCGAGGTTGATGCCTTGCTCGAGCATTAATTTGAAGAAACGACCGAACATTTCACTGTCTGCACGTTCGGCACCTAAATAGTCGATGACTGTTTCGTCCGTGAAGTAGACCGTCAATGCACCTTTAAGACGGTTGATGGTAATCGTGACGTCATGAGTGTCAGCGGCTTTCAGGATCCCTTGTTCGAGTTTTGCACCGAGACGGTCGAATTCTTCGTACACACCAGGCTGTTCCAACAACTCGAGGCAGGCGATTCCAGCTGCCATCGAAGCTGGATTTCCGGCCATCGTACCTGCTTGATAAGCAGGACCAAGTGGTGCAACATGTTCCATGATTTCTTGGCGACCGCCATATGCACCAATCGGCAGACCTCCACCAATGATTTTCCCAAGCGCTGTCATGTCCGGGCGGATGTTCAGAAGTTCTTGTGCACTACCGTACATGAAACGGAAAGCAGTGATGACCTCATCGTAGATGACGAGCGCACCATGTTCGTGGGTGATTTCATTAATCGCTTCGAGGAAACCGGGTTGCGGTTCGACGATTCCGAAGTTCCCGACAATCGGTTCGACGAGAACACAGGCAACTTGATCGCCCCATTCTGCCATGATTTGACGGTAAGACTCGATATCGTTGAACGGTGTCGTAATGACTTCTTTGGCTGTCGCTTTTGTGACACCAGCCGAATCAGGTGAACCGAGTGTTGCAGGACCGCTACCGGCTGCAATCAGCATTAGGTCTGAGTGACCATGGTAGCAACCGCTGAATTTAACGACAAGTTCACGTCCTGTATAGGCACGGGCAACGCGGATCGTCGTCATGACGGCCTCCGTTCCGGAGTTTGTGAAACGAACCTTTTCTAAAGAAGGAATCGCTTGTTGGAGTTTGTGGGCAAAATCGATTTCCAGACGATGGGGTGTCCCGTACAATAAGCCGTTTTTTGAAGCGTTCGTGATCGCCTCCGTAATATGTGGATGACCGTGACCGGTGATGATCGGACCGTAAGCTGCTAAGTAATCGATGTAACGATTGCCGTCGACATCATAGAAGTAAGCTCCTTCTCCACGCTCCATATAAACGGGAGCACCGCCTCCGACTGCTTTATAAGAGCGGGATGGGCTGTTCACACCTCCGACGATGCATTGTTGTGCTACTTCATATAATGCTTCGGAAGTTGGGCGATTTGCATGAGTTGACATGATGATTCCTCCAATCATTGATACGTGAAAAATATCACGATATGATTGTATCATGTCCGTCAAACGTGGAGCAGAGCCGTTGACGGACAGAGAGAATGTAGGTAGACTAATTATAAAGATTACAATCTAATAATCAATGAAAGATAGAAATGAGGGGATGACGTGGCGAACGAAATGCTAGATGATGCAGTACGCTCTTTACGTGAATCAGGCGTTCGGATGACACCACAACGTCATGCGATTTTGGAATATTTAACGACGGGACATACCCATCCGACGGCAGATGAAATTTATCGTGCGCTCGAACATCGTTTTCCAAATATGAGTGTGGCGACAGTTTATAATAATCTACGGGTTTTCCGAGAAAAAGGAATCGTAGAAGAGATGAATTATGGGGATGCTTCAAGTCGTTTTGATTTCGTTACGACGCGTCATTACCATATGATTTGCGAAGGATGCGGGAAAATCGTTGACTTCAATTATCCTGTCTTAGATGACGTCGAGACAGTTGCGGCGCATTTAACAGGATTTAAAGTAGACCGTCATCGTCTTGAGGTTTATGGGACTTGTCCCGAATGTCAATCAAACGTGCATTAAAAAAACGAGCTTCCTTTTAGCGGGGAGCTCGTTTACTGTGTTTATTGTATTTTTCATCAAATTCTTTTCCTTCAAGGTTACGATCCATCGTCAAAGGCTCGTCACAGTGCATACATAAATCAACTCGCCCGAGGACTTTCGTTTCTTTGCCGCAGTTTGGGCAGGTGACGACGGCCGCTTTCGTCGAAGTGAGTCCGATCAAGAAATAAAGCGCCGTACTGGCGAGGACCATGACAAACCCGACGAGCATGAGGATGACCATGATGATTTCGAATTGTTTTAACAAAAGACCGCCGTACATGACAAGCATTCCACCAAACACAAGGAACATTGCTAAGTTACGGGCACGGTTTATTTTATTCTTACGTTGTTTTTTCACATGAATTCCCCCTGTAGTCAGTCTAGCATATTGTTGGATCGAGTCAGAAGCAGGAACGATTGATTTTTTGTCGAAAATGGTAACGGACGAATGATCAGAGTAACGAGTATGGAGTAGAGAAGGGTGAGAAGGAAATGGAACAAGCAACACGAACGATCTATTCAGAATATGCAGCTTATCCGGAGACGCAAGGAATCATCTCCGTTGAGAAAAGGCAACCGAGAGACTCTTTGACCGATCAATTTGATGTTTTACTTTTAGTGATTACCCGAGACTCTTCTATCGAATGGACAGTGAAACACTATCGTTTGGATACATTGCGGGTTTCATTACATCTTGTGCATGAACAAGTTCTTTCCCGCTGGTTGATTTTAAATGCGAATCGCCGTGCTGTCCATTGGGTGTCGGAAGGGACCATCATTTTTGAGCGAAATGACTATTTAACGGATTTGAAAAAACAACTGCTCAATTTCCCGGAAACGGAACGATGTTTACAAATGTCGCTGTCATTCGCAAAATTATTGCGTCGTTTTCAGGACGGAAGGAATCTGTTCAGTCGCGGAAATTATTATGATGCCTATACGCACGTTCATCATGCGCTACATCATTTGGCCCGGTTGTCCGTATTGGAAAAGGGAGCGCATCCGGAAGTTGTCGTTTGGGAACAGGCACGACTGGACGATCCGGATGTCTATAAATTATATGAACAACTCTTGTTAAGTGAAGAAACATTAGAACAACGGATTCATTTAGCGCTGATCGGACTAGAACATTTATTGCAATCGAAAGTGTTGTCCGGTGGCAGATACTTATTCGAAGTCATGCGAGAACACGATTATCCTTGGACGATGCAAGAGTTGATGGAAGAAAGCCGTTTGGCAGAATTGAAGGTTGATTTAGGCAGTTTGATTGATTTCTTCATTCGGAAAGGGTTGGTCCGGATTTCGTACCAACACACAAAAGGACTTGGTGTTGAACTCGTGACATATGAACCGGTCGTTTGATAGACCGGTTTTTTTTTGTTTTAAAAATAAAAATAGAACTAGCATATATAGAAGGAAAAAATAATAACAAGAAAAATGATGAAAAAGCATTGACGTTATTATCTCGAGATAGTATATTAATACATGTCGACAGGCACACGCCATTGACGCGATGAAAAAAACAAGAAAAAAACGGTTGACGCATAAGTTATTCCGTGATATCTTATTAAAGTCGCTGAAAACGACACGACGAACTTTGAAAACTGAACGATGAGGCAAAAAACGTATCTTCGGATACAAACAATGAATGAAGCGCAAGCTTCGTCAACGTGACTTCGGTCACACAACGAGCAAGTCAAACACTTTATGGAGAGTTTGATCCTGGCTCAGGACGAACGCTGGCGGCGTGCCTAATACATGCAAGTCGAGCGCAGGAAGCTCACGGAACTCTTCGGAGGGAAGTGAAGGGAATGAGCGGCGGACGGGTGAGTAACACGTAAGGAACCTGCCCCAAGGATTGGGATAACTCCGAGAAATCGGAGCTAATACCGAATAGTTCTTCAGACCGCATGGTCTGATGATGAAAGGCGCTCCGGCGTCACCTTGGGATGGCCTTGCGGTGCATTAGCTAGTTGGTGGGGTAATGGCCTACCAAGGCGACGATGCATAGCCGACCTGAGAGGGTGATCGGCCACACTGGGACTGAGACACGGCCCAGACTCCTACGGGAGGCAGCAGTAGGGAATCTTCCACAATGGACGAAAGTCTGATGGAGCAACGCCGCGTGAGTGATGAAGGTTTTCGGATCGTAAAACTCTGTTGTAAGGGAAGAACAAGTACGAGAGGTAATGCTCGTACCTTGACGGTACCTTGCGAGAAAGCCACGGCTAACTACGTGCCAGCAGCCGCGGTAATACGTAGGTGGCAAGCGTTGTCCGGAATTATTGGGCGTAAAGCGCGCGCAGGCGGCCTTTTAAGTCTGATGTGAAAGCCCCCGGCTCAACCGGGGAGGGTCATTGGAAACTGGAAGGCTTGAGTACAGAAGAGAAGAGTGGAATTCCATGTGTAGCGGTGAAATGCGTAGAGATGTGGAGGAACACCAGTGGCGAAGGCGACTCTTTGGTCTGTAACTGACGCTGAGGCGCGAAAGCGTGGGGAGCAAACAGGATTAGATACCCTGGTAGTCCACGCCGTAAACGATGAGTGCTAGGTGTTGGGGGGTTTCCGCCCCTCAGTGCTGAAGCTAACGCATTAAGCACTCCGCCTGGGGAGTACGGCCGCAAGGCTGAAACTCAAAGGAATTGACGGGGACCCGCACAAGCGGTGGAGCATGTGGTTTAATTCGAAGCAACGCGAAGAACCTTACCAACTCTTGACATCCCCTTGACCGCTTGAGAGATCAAGTTTTCCCTTCGGGGGCAAGGGTGACAGGTGGTGCATGGTTGTCGTCAGCTCGTGTCGTGAGATGTTGGGTTAAGTCCCGCAACGAGCGCAACCCCTATCCTTAGTTGCCAGCATTTAGTTGGGCACTCTAGGGAGACTGCCGGTGACAAACCGGAGGAAGGTGGGGATGACGTCAAATCATCATGCCCCTTATGAGTTGGGCTACACACGTGCTACAATGGACGGTACAAAGGGCAGCGAGACCGCGAGGTGGAGCCAATCCCAGAAAGCCGTTCCCAGTTCGGATTGCAGGCTGCAACTCGCCTGCATGAAGTCGGAATCGCTAGTAATCGCAGGTCAGCATACTGCGGTGAATACGTTCCCGGGTCTTGTACACACCGCCCGTCACACCACGAGAGTTTGCAACACCCGAAGCCGGTGAGGTAACCGCAAGGAGCCAGCCGTCGAAGGTGGGGTAGATGATTGGGGTGAAGTCGTAACAAGGTAGCCGTATCGGAAGGTGCGGCTGGATCACCTCCTTTCTAAGGAAAACGTCCCTTACGGGACATGCCCATCGTTCAGTTTTGAGAGCTCGTCTCTCTAGTCTCGATAGAGACACTCGCACCTTGAAAACTGAAGACATCAACAAGACATCAAACTTTTTATAACCATGTCATTAGACGTGTGTTCTTAGAATACCAAAATGCTAGATCAAGGTATGAAGGGCGTACGGTGGATGCCTTGGCACTAGGAGCCGATGAAGGACGCGACGAACAGCGATATGCTTCGGGGAGCAGTAAGTATGCTTTGATCCGAGGATTTCCGAATGGGGGAACCCACCATCCGTAATGGGATGGGACATGTTACATGAATACATAGTGTAGCGTGAGGCAGACCCGGGGAACTGAAACATCTAAGTACCCGGAGGAAGAGAAAGCAAATGCGATTCCCTGAGTAGCGGCGAGCGAAACGGGAACAGCCCAAACCGGAGAGCATGCTCTCCGGGGTTGTAGGACACTCTATACGGAGTCAAAAAGGAAGACAGTAGGTGAACGACCTGGAAAGGTCGGCCGAAGAAGGTGACAGCCCTGTAGCTGAAACTGTTTTCCCTCCAGAGTGGATCCTGAGTACGGCGGGACACGTGAAACCCCGTCGGAATCCGGGAGGACCATCTCCCAAGGCTAAATACTCCCTAGTGACCGATAGTGAACCAGTACCGTGAGGGAAAGGTGAAAAGCACCCCGGAAGGGGAGTGAAATAGATCCTGAAACCGTATGCCTACAAGTAGTCAGAGCCCGTTAATGGGTGATGGCGTGCCTTTTGTAGAATGAACCGGCGAGTTACGATAGCGCGCGAGGTTAAGCTGATGAGGCGGAGCCGTAGCGAAAGCGAGTCTGAATAGGGCGCCATAGTGCGTTGTCGTAGACCCGAAACCAGGTGATCTACCCATGTCCAGGATGAAGGTCAGGTAACACTGACTGGAGGTCCGAACCCACGCACGTTGAAAAGTGCGGGGATGAGGTGTGGGTAGCGGTGAAATGCCAATCGAACCTGGAGATAGCTGGTTCTCCCCGAAATAGCTTTAGGGCTAGCCTCGAGGTTGAGAGTTCCGGAGGTAGAGCACTGATTGGACTAGGGGCCCCCACAGGGTTACCGAATTCAGTTAAACTCCGAATGCCGGCAACTTATACTCGGGAGTCAGACTGCGAGTGATAAGATCCGTAGTCAAGAGGGAAACAGCCCAGACCGCCAGCTAAGGTCCCAAAGTGTATGTTAAGTGGAAAAGGATGTGGCGCTGCCTAGACAGCTAGGATGTTGGCTTAGAAGCAGCCACCATTCAAAGAGTGCGTAATAGCTCACTAGTCGAGTGGCGCCGCGCCGAAAATGTAACGGGGCTAAACATACCACCGAAGCTGCGGATTCCGTAAGGAATGGTAGGGGAGCGTTCCAAACCGCTGTGAAGCTGTACCGTAAGGAGCAGTGGAGCGTTTGGAAGTGAGAATGCCGGTGTGAGTAGCGAAAAGAGGGGTGAGAATCCCCTCCGTCGAAAGCCCAAGGTTTCCTGAGGAAGGCTCGTCCGCTCAGGGTTAGTCTGGACCTAAGCCGAGGCCGAAAGGCGTAGGCGATGGATAACAGGTTGATATTCCTGTACCACCGATCCACCGTTTGAACAATGGGGGGACGCAGGAGGATAGTGACGCATGCGGATGGAAGTGCATGTGTAAGTTTCGAGACCGTCTGATTGGCAAATCCGTCAGGCATCAAAGTCGAGGAACGATGCGGAGTCCCGTAGGGACGAAGGTCACGATTTCACACTGCCAAGAAAAGCCTCTAGTGAGGTGGAAGGTGCCAGTACCGTAAACCGACACAGGTAGGCGGGATGAGAATTCTAAGACGCGCGGGATAACTCTCGTTAAGGAACTCGGCAAAATGGTCCCGTAACTTCGGGAGAAGGGACGCTCTACATTAAGTAGAGCCGCAGTGAATAGGCCCAAACGACTGTTTAGCAAAAACACAGGTCTCTGCTAAATCGCAAGATGACGTATAGGGGCTGACGCCTGCCCGGTGCTGGAAGGTTAAGGGGATGGGTTAGCGCAAGCGAAGCTTTGAACCGAAGCCCCAGTAAACGGCGGCCGTAACTATAACGGTCCTAAGGTAGCGAAATTCCTTGTCGGGTAAGTTCCGACCCGCACGAAAGGCGTAACGATTTGGGCACTGTCTCAACGAGAGACCCGGTGAAATCATAGTACCTGTGAAGATGCAGGTTACCCGCGACAGGACGGAAAGACCCCATGGAGCTTTACTACAGCCTGATATTGAGGCTTTGTGCATGATGTACAGGATAGGCGGGAGACGTCGAGACCGGAGCGCCAGCTTCGGAGGAGTCACCCTTGGGATACCGCCCTTCATGCATAGAGTCTCTAACTCGCAGCCGTCATCCGGCTGGAGGACCGTGTCAGGCGGGTAGTTTGACTGGGGCGGTCGCCTCCTAAACAGTAACGGAGGCGCCCAAAGGTTCCCTCAGAATGGTTGGAAATCATTCGTAGAGCGCAAAGGCAGAAGGGAGCTTGACTGCGAGACCTACAAGTCGAGCAGGGACGAAAGTCGGGCTTAGTGATCCGGTGGTTCCGCATGGAAGGGCCATCGCTCAACGGATAAAAGCTACCCTGGGGATAACAGGCTGATCTCCCCCAAGAGTCCACATCGACGGGGAGGTTTGGCACCTCGATGTCGGCTCATCGCATCCTGGGGCTGGAGTAGGTCCCAAGGGTTGGGCTGTTCGCCCATTAAAGCGGTACGCGAGCTGGGTTCAGAACGTCGTGAGACAGTTCGGTCCCTATCCGTCGTGGGCGCAGGAAATTTGAGGAGAGCTGTCCTTAGTACGAGAGGACCGGGATGGACGCACCGCTGGTGTACCAGTTGTTCCGCCAGGAGCATCGCTGGGTAGCTACGTGCGGACGGGATAAATGCTGAAAGCATCTAAGCATGAAGCCCCCTCCAAGATGAGATTTCCCTTTGAGTAATCAAGAAAGACCCCTCAGAGACGATGAGGTAGATAGGTCACGGGTGGAAGCATGGCGACATGCGGAGCTGAGTGATACTAATCGGTCGAGGCCTTGTTCTAGCAGATGATCTTGTTGATGACTTCAGTTTTGAGGGCGCGAGCCTTTCAAAAAAAGTGCTTGACGTTATGGAAACATAATGTTAAGATAATAGATGTCTGGTGGCGATAGCCAAGTGGTCACACCCGTTCCCATGCCGAACACGGAAGTTAAGCACTTGAACGCCGAAAGTAGTTGGGGGCTTCCCCCTGTGAGGATAGGACGCTGCCAGGCGATCGTTCCGCAATAGCTCAGTGGTAGAGCAACCGGCTGTTAACCGGTAGGTCGTAGGTTCAAATCCTACTTGCGGAGCCATTATATTACTTCTTCACCACATGCAATGGAGAGCTGTCCGAGTGGCCGAAGGAGCACGATTGGAAATCGTGTAGGCGTCACAAGCGTCTCAAGGGTTCGAATCCCTTGCTCTCCGCCATAACATTTTCAATTTCAAGATGGCCCGTTGGTCAAGCGGTTAAGACACCGCCCTTTCACGGCGGTATCACGGGTTCGATTCCCGTACGGGTCACCATTTTTATTAGCGCGGGGTGGAGCAGTCTGGTAGCTCGTTGGGCTCATAACCCAAAGGTCGTCGGTTCAAATCCGGCCCCCGCAATTACATACGGTCCTGTGGTGTAGCGGTTAACATGCCTGCCTGTCACGCAGGAGATCGCGGGTTCGAATCCCGTCAGGACCGCCATTTTTATTTACCGAAAAATTTTAGTATGGCTTTGTAGCTCAGTCGGTAGAGCAGAGGACTGAAAATCCTCGTGTCGGCGGTTCGATTCCGTCCAAAGCCACCATATGATTTTTAGATGATTTTCCCATTGTGGGGGGGTAGCGAAGTGGCTAAACGCGGCGGACTGTAAATCCGCTCCCTCGGGTTCGGCGGTTCGAATCCGCCCCCCCCCACCACTTTTAGGGGCATAGTTTAGCGGTAGAACTACGGTCTCCAAAACCGTCAGCGCGGGTTCGATTCCTGCTGCCCCTGTTCTATTATTATGGCGGTTGTGGCGAAGTGGTTAACGCACCGGATTGTGATTCCGGCATTCGTGGGTTCAATTCCCATCAGTCGCCCTTTTATTATTGGGCTGTGGCCAAGTGGTAAGGCACTGGATTTTGATTCCAGCATGCGAAGGTTCGATCCCTTCCAGCCCAGCTTTTGTGCGGAAGTAGTTCAGTGGTAGAATACGACCTTGCCAAGGTCGGGGTCGCGGGTTCGAATCCCGTCTTCCGCTCCAATGAGTGGCGCCATAGCCAAGTGGTAAGGCAGAGGACTGCAACTCCTCTATCGTCAGTTCGATTCTGACTGGCGCCTCCAATTCCTAATTTAATGTTTATGCAAGAGATTGTGCCGGTGTGGCGGAACTGGTAGACGCGCACGACTCAAAATCGTGTTCCTTTGGAGTGTCGGTTCGATTCCGACCACCGGTATCTTGCGGGTGTAGTTTAGTGGTAAAACCTCAGCCTTCCAAGCTGATGATGAGGGTTCGATTCCCTTCACCCGCTTACCTAAAAAGAGCAACGTGTCGTTTTTAATTGACACTTTGCTCTTTTTGTTTAGCATGGAGATAAACAAGCGAAAGGAGAGATACGATGCAGTGGGAATTGTTGAAAAAAGAATTGCAGATGTATGCCAAAGAGATTGGTATTGATGAATTCCGTATTACGACAGCTGATCCTTTTTTAGTGATGAAACAGCGTCTCATTCAACAACAAGAAAAAGGGTATGCTTCTGGATTTGAAGAGCCTGATCTTGAACGGCGGACGACACCAACGCTGTTGCTGGATGATGCCGTCTCCATTATCGCAATCGCCGTCGCTTATCCAAGTAAGCTCAAAGATGCTCCGCGTGGAAAAGAAGGAGAACGGCGCGGGATTTTTGGACGTTCTTCTTGGGGACTGGACTACCATCAGGCTCTGAAGCAGCGATTGACATTGCTGGAAGAAAAAATTCAAGAGCTGAACCCGGGAGCCCGATCGCGTTCGATGGTCGATACGGGAGAACTGGTCGATCGTGCGGTCGCCGAACGAGCCGGTATTGGATTCAGCGGAAAAAACTGTTCCATCATCAGTGAAGAGCACGGTTCTTATCTATATCTCGGTGAACTGATCACGGATTGTTATCTTCCGCCGGACGAACCTGTAGAAGAACTGTGTGGTTCGTGCAATAAATGTCTCGATGCTTGTCCGACGGATGCACTGATTGAACCTGGTGTCATCGATGCAAAACGGTGTATCTCCTTCATCACACAAACGAAGACACTGATTCCTGAACACTTCCGATATGCTTTAGGAAATCGGTTATACGGTTGCGATACCTGTCAGCAAGTCTGTCCATACAACCGGAAAAAACATGCGACACAACACAGCGAACTGCAACCTGATCCGGAACAGGTCAAACCGTTACTGATTCCGTTGCTCTCCCTTAGTAATCGTGAATTTAAAACACGGTTTGGTTCATTATCGGGTGCATGGCGCGGAAAAAAACCAATTCAACGTAATGCCGTCTGTGCGCTCGTTCATTATCAAGACCGGACGGCACTCGAGGCTTTACGAGTAATGGCTGAAACCGATCAGCGAGAAGATATGCGAGCCCTTGCCATCTGGGCAATCGGTCGGATTGCCGGTCAAGAAGCGGAAGTCTATATCCAAGGGCGGCTGTTGACTGATTTAGCGGAAGATGTTCAAGTGGAAGGGAATCGTTTGCTTGAGGAATGGGGGAGCGGGCATGCCGTATAAAAAACTGACATATACGTTTGGCGAGCTGGTCATCGGGTGGGAAGAAGAGGAAGTCGTCTATCTCGATTTTGGACATGACATGAATCGTCTGAAGCAACATCTTGATGAAGCTGCTTATTATGAGGCACCGTTGCCCGGTTTTCTAGCCGACGCGCTTAACGCATATGAACAAGGACAGCCGGAAGCATTGAATACCATTCCTTGCCGGCTGGAGGTTACTGCTTTCCAGCAACGTGTCTTGGAAGCGTTAAAATTGATACCGTTCGGACAGACAGCGAGTTATGGACAACTTGCACGAATGATTGGTTCCGACAAGGCGGCACGTGCAGTCGGTGGCGCCTTGAATCGGAATCCCATCGCTTTGATTTATCCATGTCACCGGATTATTGGGACAACCGGTAAAATGACGGGTTTTGCCAGCGGCATTGCCCATAAAGAAGCGCTGCTTGCGCATGAGTTAGGAGAGAAGAATTAATATGGCTATTCACGTCGTCATGTATCAACCAGAAATTCCACAAAATACAGGTAACATTTCACGGACATGCGCAGCGACGCATTCAGTCTTACATTTAATTCGGCCACTTGGATTTTCAACGGATGATAAACAGTTGAAACGGGCAGGTCTTGATTACTGGGAGTTCGTTGATGTAAGATATCATGATTCGTTGGAAGAGTTATGGGATAAACATCCGGATGGGACGTTCTACTATATCACGAAGTATGGCGAAAAATATCCAAGCCAAGTGGATTTGTCAAACGTTGAAGAAGACTACTTTTTCGTTTTCGGACGCGAAACGAAAGGATTGCCGTTAAACGTCATCGATGAGAATCTGGATCGTTGTATCCGCCTTCCGCAATCGAATCTTGTTCGTTCGCTCAATGTCTCGAACACAGCGGCAATCATCGTTTATGAAGCACTGCGGCAACAAGGATATGCGAATCTTCTGTAAAACAACAAATCCCCCTGACCCGAATATACGGGCAGGGGGATTTGTTTTATTCGTTACCTTCAGGTTTTTTGTTGTAGCCTGCAGTGAAAATCGCTGTCAAGAAAGCGAGACTAACGCCTACCATTAAAATAAATGCCATTTTTGCTTCCCCCTTTAGTCTCAATAACCGATATAATCTATTATAGTATACTTGTTAGTGTAATTGTGTGCTACATATGAAATTTCTATGAATGGAGATTCGAAATGCGGACGAACGTCTACTTATTAAGTTATGCCCCGCTGATCAGCATCCTGCTGTTCAGTACGTCTCTTGCGATTGCTACATCAGAGCTTGCACTGACATGGTTAAATGACGTCGGGGTATACGACGAGCTACTACAAATACTTAGTGCACGTAACACGAAGTTACTCGTATGGCTCGGCTTTTTAATCATTTATTTCATGATTTTCAGTTCGCTGAAACTGATTTCAGATACGATTAATCAGCTTGGGTTTGCGTTTTTCATCAAAGAACAGGTGGGAACGACTTTGAGCATGTTACGTCCCGGCAGTATCCTCCTGTTGATCGGAGGATGCATCAGTTTTGCATTCATGACATCGTTTCCGTTGGTTTGTCTCGTACTGGCCAGTTCTTTTTTAATCTATTTTTTCTTTTACGTTTTTCAAATCAGTAAAATGACCTCATCTGCAGGAGCCATCGGATTAGTCGTATTTCTTTTTTTGGCGTGGGGCCTGTTACTGGCCGGACTGACCTGGGTCGGACTAAGTTTGTTCAATTCGCTTGGACAAGCCGTCTTGTTCCCGAAATAAGTCATCGGACGATCGAAGCCCACGTCCTGACCTGTAATGTACCGTTCGCTTCGTTCGGGAAGGCACGGGGAATATCCGCCCCAAGCCAGATTCCCCCGACGTGTTGGTTTTTTATACCGACAAACCACATGTCTTTATTTTCGTTTGTCGTACCGGTTTTGCCTCCGATATAGGCAGGGGTTGGATCATAACCCAATCGTCCTGTACCATACGTCATGACGTTGTGGAGCCCTTTGCGCAGTAACTGGTTTGTTCGACTTGACCAGATCCGGTCCGTTGTCATCGAATGCCGGTAAAGTGTGCCTTGATCCGTCGTGATGGTGCGGATCATCGAGGATGGACTATAGAGTCCGTCATTGACGAACGTCGTGTAGGCATTCGTCAATTCGAGTGGACTGACACCGTATTTCAATCCGCCCAGCGCACTGTTGTATGAATTATCTTCCTCGGTCCATTGACTGAACCGGAACGGTCGGATGGTTTTCAACCCTTCATTGAACGATACAGCAAAAGCGCGTAAGGCCGGTGTATTATAGGAGTAAGCAATCGCATCGGCAATCGTTACGCTTCCGAGAATCCGGTTGCTGCTGTTTTGCGGACAATACCCGTCAAAACAAACCGGGCTTCCGTCCAATCGGCTCGTTAATGTTTTTTTCGTCTTTTCAAGATAGGGACCATAAACAAGTAATGGTTTCAATGTTGATCCGGGTTGGCGGTAGGACTGAACCGCCCGATTGAGCTGACCCGGCACATTGGATTTATTGCCGACAAGTGCCGTCACACCGCGTGTTTCCCCGTCGATTCCGACGTAAGCGCCTTCAAGCGGTTGGGGGAGTTGTTGAATTGCTTTTTTGGCCCGAGTCTGTTCTGCGGGATCAAGATACGTCTGAATGACAGCACCGTGCTGATGTAAATACTGTTCAGCCTGTGACACGCTCAAATTTTTTGAAGCAGCTGTTTGGCGGATTGCTTCCGACACGCTGGCATCGATGTAATCGGGATACCGGATGGTCGGCTTATGAAACGAAACGTTAACGGACTGCTTCGAGACTTTGTTTGGGATGTCCTCTGTCTGTTGCAAGGCCTTTAAAATACGTTGTTGACGTTTGCTCGTATTGTTCGGAAACCGTAATGGATTGTAAAGGGACGGATTGTTTGGAATCGCAGCCAAATAACTGACTTCCGCCCAACTTAAATCTTTTGCATGTTTTCCAAGATAAGATTTCGCTGCGAGCTCAATGCCATAAATATTATTGGCAAAGTAGGCTTGATTGACATACGCTGTTAAAAGCTCTTTTTTAGAATATTTTTGTTCCAATTCCATTGCAATTAAAATTTCTTTTATTTTTCTAGTATAGGTTTTCTCTGTGGAAAGATACGTCATTCGTGCCAGTTGCTGGGTGATGGTACTTCCGCCTTGACCTTTACTGTCACCGGACTGATTTTCTGTAAACGCTCGCAAAATACCGGTGATATCATAGCCATCGTGTTGATAAAATCGTCGGTCTTCAATCGCGATGAAAGCTTGCTCGACCTTTGGTGGTAAAGCACTTGCCATCAAATCATCTCGACGTAACCCGTCATAGAGTTCAAGGCGCTCTTTTTGATACGTGACAGTAATCGGTTGATAGGAAGCAAGGGGACGATCAGTCGTCTTTTGATCTGCCCAACTGAACAAATCCTGGGCAAGATCCAACTGATTACGAACTGAAAAAAGTGTTAGTACTAAACTAAAAGCTAAAGCCAAGACTAAAGCATATCCGGTCGTGATTCTCATGAAAACTCCTTTCAAACGGCATTTCATTCCTATTATCGGTGTTTTATGGAGAAAACAGTAGAAAAATTTAAGAAATTTGTATTTTAATAAACCTATTTTGCAGGAATGTTATATTAAAAAGAGAAAAGGTGGGTATATAAGAGTATCTGTATAAATTAGAACAAACGATTGATGTAAAAAAAGAGCACAAACTGGAGGGGACGAAATGGCTAAAAAGAATGTCGTCGCGATGTTGCTTGCTGGCGGAGAAGGAAAACGTCTAGGAGCACTTACGAAACACACTGCAAAACCAGCGGTCGCGTTTGGAGGGAAATATCGGATTATCGATTTCCCGTTATCCAACTGTACGAACTCAGGAATCGACACAGTAGGAGTCTTGACGCAATACGAACCACTTGAACTAAACCGCTATCTTGGAATCGGAAGTGCCTGGGATCTTGACCGCCGTAACGGTGGATTAACGATCCTGCCACCATACCAAGCCCAAAACGGGAAAAACTGGTATGAAGGAACGGCGAATGCCATCTACCGTAATATGAGTTACATCAACCAATACGATCCAGATTATGTGCTTGTATTGTCAGGGGATCACATCTACAAGATGGATTACGAAAAAATGATCGAGGAACATCGTCAAGGGGGAGCAGACGTCACGATTTCTGTTCGAGAAGTACCTTGGGAAGAGGCACCGCGCTTCGGTATCCTGAATACGGACGAAGATCTTCGAATCAATGAATTTGAAGAAAAACCGGAAAATCCGAAATCGAACCTGGCTTCGATGGGGATTTACGTCTTTAACTGGGATATCTTGAAACGTCATTTGATTCAAGATGCCGGGGACGCAGAATCAAGCTTTGACTTCGGGAAAAATATCATTCCGAACATGTTATTTGAAAACTTAAACATTCGTGCCTACAAATTCAAGGGATATTGGAAAGACGTCGGAACAATCCAATCGCTTTGGGAAGCCAACATGGACTTACTTGCAGCGGATCCGGAGTTCGACTTGTACGAACCGTCTTGGAAAGTACATTCTGTCAATCCAAACCAACAACCACAATATATCGGGAACAATGCTTCGATTGATACTTCAATCATCAACGAAGGATGCCACATCGAAGGCGAAATCAATCATTCGGTTCTCTTTTACGGCGTTGACGTCGCAGAAGGTTCACTTGTGAAGGATTCGGTCATCTTCCCGAACGTCAAGATCGGTAAAGACGTTACGATTCACCGGGCGATTCTCGCAGACGGTGTCGTCGTAGAAGACGGGGCAACAATCGGAACACCGAACGGCGAAGTCTTCGTTATCGAAGCGAACAGTATCATTCCAAAAAACGAAGTCATCAAAGAAGCGATCCAATAAGGGGGAAGTACCGATGAAAACAGATTTATTAGGAGTCATCAATCTGAGCGGTGAAGAAGGATTCTTTAAAGAATTGACGGAACACCGCAACTTGGCTGCCGTACCATTCGCAGGTCGTTACCGACTCATCGATTTCACGTTGACGAACATGGTTCAAAATGAGATTGCGAATATCGGTGTCTTTACACTTGAAAAATACCGCGCCATGATGGATCATCTTGGATCCGGCAAAGAGTGGGACTTGGACCGGTCAAACGGCGGATTATACATCTTCCCGCCGGCTTTATCACAAGATGCCCATGAATTCCGTGGGGATCTATCAAACTTCCATTTACACCGCGACTTCTTTTTACGCAGTAAAGAGAACTATGTCGTGATTTCAGGATCAAACATTTTATCCGCTGTTGATTATCGTGATGTGTTACGTGAACATAAAGCGTCCAATGCTGATATTACAGTCGTTTATACAAAGCGCGACTTGCCTTGTAACTACTGCCGTCCGATTCGTTTCAGTGAACAAAACCGTGTGACGGCAATTGGTTCACGTGGATATGAACCATCGGATGAGACGTTCTACATGGAAACAGTTGTCCTGTCAAAAAACTTGTTCGTCCGTCTCGTTGACGAAGCAATTGGCCGCGGGGAATATGATTTGTTGCAAAGCATCATTCGTTCTCAATTAAACCGACTTCATGTCCATGGTTATGAGTACACAGGTACATCGCAAGTGATTCATTCCCTTCGTTCGTACTACCGTGAAAGCATGTTGTTACTCGAACAATGGGGAGCAATCAATGACTTCCAGCATGTCTACACGAAAATCAAGCATGAACCACCGACTCGCTACTTACCAGGATCGACAATCAAGAATTCACTTGTCGCGAACGGATGTAAGTTAGAGGGGACGGCAACGGACAGCATCCTCTTCCGTGGTGTCAAAGTCGGAAAACATGCGCGTATTAAAAACTCGATCATCATGCAAAAATCAGTCATCGAAGAAGGCGCAGTCGTTGAATACGCGATCCTTGACAAAGAGGTAACAGTGAAACGCGGACAAGTCATCCGTGGAACGGCTGAAGAACCGATTGTCATCAAGAAACAAACAATCGTTTAAAAGGGGATGTCATTATGAAGGTATGGTTTGCTGCCACAGAAGCGACACCATTCATCAAGACAGGGGGGCTAGCTGACGTCGTCGGCTCGCTCCCTTTAGCGCTTGCTGAAGAGGGTGCGGAAGTTTCGGTTATTTTACCGAACTACGGTCAAATTAAAGAACAATACAAACAGGAGATGGAATTTTTATTTGATTTCATCGTCCCGGTCGGATGGCGTCAGCAATTTGGAGCAGTCTTGCGTCTAAAACAAGACGGTGTGACGTTTTATTTCATCGACAATGAATACTACTTCAAGCGCGATGGCGTAATTTATGGTCATTATGACGATGCGGAGCGTTTTGCGTACTTCTCAAGAGCGGTCCTTGAAATGATTCAGCGTGTTGATGCAGAGGAAGTACCGGATGTTATCCATTGTCATGATTGGCAAACCGGCGTCTTACCGGCTTTCTTACGGATTCATTATCAGCATCTCAACCGTTATCAGGAAATCAAAACGGTCTTTACAATCCATAACCTGCAATATCAAGGTGTATTCCCGGAAGAAGTACTAGGTGATCTGCTTGGTCTCAGTCACGAACACTTCACAGCAGACGGAATTGCCCATAACGGACTCGTCAACTATATGAAGGCTGGTCTTGTCCATGCCAATCAAATTACGACTGTCAGCCCGTCTTACCGGGATGAAATCATGGATCCATACTATGGGGAAACACTAGAACCAGTCTTGCAACACCGTGCCGTCGACGTCCGCGGAATTTTGAACGGAATCGATTACAGACAGTTCAGTCCGGACACAGACGAATATTTAGTGGAAAACTACGATGTTCAGACTGCTGAAGCAGGCAAAGCAGCCAACAAGGCCGCCTTACAACAGGAACTTGGACTACCGGTCGATCCGGATGTTCCGTTATTTGGCTTCGTCTCGCGTCTTGTCGATCAAAAAGGAATCGATTTGCTCGCCCATATCCTGCCTGACCTGTTTGAACTCGATGCGCAGTTCATCATTCTTGGTTCAGGGGAAGCGGAGTATGAAGGATTGTTCCAACATGCGTCAACGATTCGCCCCGACAAGGTAGCTTCATACATCGGTTTTGATGTCGGACTCGCCCAACGTATTTATGCCGGCAGTGATGCGTTCTTGATGCCGTCACGTTTCGAACCATGTGGTCTCAGTCAATTGATTTCGATGAAGTACGGTTCGTTGCCTGTCGTTCGAGAAACCGGCGGCTTGCGCGATACTGTCCAACCATTTAATCAGTTCACTTTAGAGGGAAATGGCTTCTCGTTCTCGAATTATAATGCGCAAGAGTTCCTTGATGCAATCAAACGGACGATCGAGACGTATCATGATAAACCTGTATTCAAACATCTGATCGAGACAGCGATGCAAGAAGACTTTAGCTGGATTCGATCTGCTGATGAATATTTGGCGCTCTATCGTTTAATCGCACCGTCTGTTGACTAAATGGGATTACGGGAAATGGGGTTTTTAGATGTTCCAAGACAAAGAGAAGTTCAAGAAGAGGTTTAATGAACGGTTTATTTCCATGCATGGTAAAGCGCTCGATGATGCAACGGAAAATGATGTGTACCAAACGTTAGCCTATATGGTGCGGGAATATGTCACAACGGATTGGATGCGAACGAAAGAAACTTACATCCATAAAAAAAGTAAACAAGTCTATTATTTTTCACTTGAATTTTTGCTTGGTCGATTCCTCTACAATAACCTGTTGAGTCTCGATGTACTAGAAGAGGTGCGAAGCGGTCTTTCAGAACTCGGCTATGATTTGGCTGATTTGACGGAAGAAGAACCGGAACCGGGTCTTGGGAATGGAGGACTCGGTCGTTTAGCGGCCTGTTTCCTCGATTCACTCGCAGCACTCGGCTTACCGGGGCATGGAAACGGTATCCGTTATCAATATGGACTGTTTAAACAAAAAATCATCGATGGCTACCAAGTCGAACTTCCGGATAACTGGCTGAAGAACGGCAACATGTGGGAAATCCGTCGTTCAGACAAAGCGGTCGATATTCCATTCGGAGGAAACGTTTGGCTCGAGGAAGTCGAAGGCGGTAAGTATCGTGTCCATCACGAACCGGCAGAAATCGTTCGTGCTGTTCCTTATGACATGCCGATTGTCGGTTATCAGAACGGTATCGTCAATAACTTACGTCTGTGGAGTGCTGAATCACCGTATGACGACGATGAACTGTTGAGCCAACACCGCGGCAACTATAAAGACTTACTAAGCCACAAACAAGCAATTCAGACGATTTCTGAATTCTTATATCCGGATGATACGACACATGAAGGAAAAGTATTACGTCTGAAGCAGCAGTACTTCTTCGTCTCGGCAGGACTCCGAAGTATCTTGTTGTCACATAAAAAACGAAATACGTCGCTGAAGCATTTAGGAAATCAAATCGCGATCCATATCAATGATACGCATCCGGTTGTTGCGATTCCTGAATTGATGCGGATATTGATTGACGAAGAGGAATATTCATGGGAAGAATCATGGCGGATTACGAAAAGTGTCATGTCCTTTACGAACCATACATTGCTTTCAGAAGCTTTGGAACGCTGGCCGGTTGATCTGTTCCGTGATCTATTACCGCGAATTTATCTCATCGTTGAAGAAATCAACCGTCGATTCTGTAAAGATGTCCTTGATAATTATCCGCACCTGGAAGCGAACATGCGTGAAATTGCCATTATTGCGGACGGGATGATCAATATGGCAAACTTAGCGGTCGTCGGTACCCACTCGACGAACGGTGTGGCTCAAATCCATACGGAAATTCTCAAGCAACGCGAAATGCGGTTATTTTATGAGATGTTCCCACTACGCTTCAATAATAAAACGAACGGAATCACACATCGGCGCTGGTTCCTATTATCGAATCCGGCACTTGCGAATCGTGTAACGGAAGCAATCGGGGACAGTTGGATCAATCATCCGTCTGATTTACAAAAGCTGACGAAATTCGCAGAGGATACCACGCTTCAACAGGATATCCAGGCAATTAAGCTAGCGAGTAAAAAGGAATTGGCAGAGTTGATTGAGAATGAGACGGGAATCGTTGTAGATCCGCATTCGATTTTTGATGTGCAAGTCAAACGGCTTCATGCGTATAAACGACAATTACTTAACGCGCTTCATATTCATTCGTTGTACTACCGTATAAAAGAAGATCAATCGTTCCAGATGACACCACGGACCTTTATTTTCGGTGCAAAAGCGGCTCCTGGCTATCATTATGCCAAAGAAGTCATCCGTTACATCAATTCTTTAGCTAAACTGATTAACTCGGATCCGGACGTCAGTCCTTATATGAAAGTGGTGTTCCTTGAGAATTACCGTGTCTCGCTTGCAGAAAAGATTTTCCCGGCAAGTGATGTCAGTGAACAGATTTCGACAGCAAGTTATGAGGCTTCAGGAACCGGCAACATGAAATTCATGATGAACGGAGCCTTGACGGTCGGAACACTGGATGGTGCGAACATTGAGATTCGTGATGAGGTGGAGGATTCAAACATCTTCATTTTTGGACTGACCCCACAAGAAGTCATGAACTACAAAAAATATGGTGGATACAGCGCTTACGATCAATACAGTGCACAACCTGAACTTCGTCGCGTGATTGATGGACTCGTGGACGGATCGCTTTTCCCGACAGGTGAGTTCCAGGCAATTTATGATTCTCTGCTGACGTACAATGATGAATACTTGATTCTAAAAGATTTCTTATCGTACCAACAAGCGCAGGAAAGAATCGGACGTGCGTATCAGGACCCTGAAAAATGGTATAAGATGGTCATCATGAATATCGGGAAATCGGGTGTCTTCTCGAGCGACCGGACCATTAAAGAATATGCCAATGCCATATGGAACATCAAACCGGTTCAAATCTAAAAAAAGTCCGATGAGAATCGGACTTTCGTGTACGTTATCGTGCGACCTCATCCGTTTGGCTGATCCAGTCGCTGTAAGAACCTGCATAGAGCCGGACATCTGTTTTCCCTAAAGCGTGCAAGGCTAGGACATTGACGCAAGCAGTCACGCCACTGCCGCAATAAAGAATCGGAGACTCCGCTTCGAGCAGCTCAGCGTACAATTCCTTCAAATCTTCCGCATCTTTCAAGCGGCGGTCTGGCGAAATCGCCTTTTCGAAGAAACAATTCACAGCACCCGGAATGTGACCGGCAATGGAATCAATCGTTTCGTTTTGACCCTGGAATCGATCAGGTGACCGGGAATCGACGAGATAGGTGTCTGCCGGACGATTTTTAACTTCTTCATATTGAATCAGCATGTCATCTTTAAAGTCGGCTCGATAAGTCGATTTTTCAAAAACAGCAGATTCTGAACTCACGGGAAAATCAAATGCGAGATAAGATGATAGTCCACCTTCAAGGACGACGACACGTTCATGCCCGGCCCATTTAAAAAGCCACCAGGCACGTGCTGCATAAGGGAAGCCATCATCATAAAGAACGATGAAATCATCGCGCTGGACCCCGAGTGACTCCAAGGTACGAATCCATTGCTCTTTTGAAGGTAATGGATGGCGTCCGCCCGTTTCGGAACGTGGTCCTGATAAATCAGTTGATAAATCTAAATACTGTGCGCCCTCGACATGGCTTTCCTTAAAAGCGTCACGACCATAATCGGGCTGCTGCAAATCATAGCGACAATCAAACCAGCGAATCTGATCCGTATGGACAAGTTGCTGTAAGTCTGTCATTTGAATGGTTGGAAACATAAACATCACCTTGACCCTTTCTAAAGTAATCATATGAAAGGTACCGTTTTATCGCAAGTCGTAACAAACATCTTGTACAAACAAACTTAAAGGAGTGGACACTACATGTCATGGAAAGAGACCTACCAAAAATGGAATCAGTTTTCGGGATTAGAAACTGAATTAAAAGAAGAATTGACGGCACTTGCGGCAGATGACAAAGCAGCCGAAGAAGCCTTTTACAAAGAGTTGGAATTCGGGACAGGTGGTATGCGTGGTGAAATCGGTGTCGGGACGAACCGGATGAATGTATACACTGTCCGTAAAGCCTCACAAGGGTTTGCTGACTTTATTAAGGCAGAAGGAGCGGAAGCAGTCGCTCAAGGTATCGTCATCGCACATGACTCCCGTCACTACTCTCCGGAGTTTGCGTTAGAAGCAGCGAAGACGCTTGCCAGTAACGGGATTAAAGCGTACTTGTTTGATGGACTCCGGCCAACACCAGAACTGTCATTTGCCGTGCGTGAACTCCGTGCAGCAGGCGGAATCGTCATTACGGCGAGTCACAACCCACCGGAATATAACGGTTATAAAGTCTATGGGAACGACGGTGGCCAATTACCGCCAAAAGAAGCGGATGATCTTGTCTCTTACGTTGATCAAGTCGAGGATGAACTTTCAATCGAACTTGAAGCGGAAGAAGTATTGCGAGCGAATGGATTAATCGTTCGTGTCGGAGAACAGCTGGATGACGCGTATCAAGAACAATTAAAAACGATTCGTGTTTTACCAACGATTCAAGACGAGTTAACAGCACCTTTAAAAATTGTCTTTACTCCGCTTCATGGCACAGGTCTTGTGCCTGTAACGGTCGGATTAAAGAATTATGGTTTTGAGCATGTGACGGTCGTCGAAGAACAGGCGAAGCCGGATGGTGCGTTCCCGACAGTTTCTTCCCCGAACCCGGAAGAGCATGCGGCGTTTAAATTGGCGATCGAGTACGGAGATCGTGTCGATGCGGATGTGTTACTTGCGACGGATCCGGATGCCGACCGTGTTGGTGTTGCGACACGTGATGCGGACGGAGAGTGGGTCGTCCTCACAGGAAACCAGACAGGTGCGTTACTACTTGATTACATCTTGTCACAAAAATCAGCTCAGGGTACATTGCCGAAAAATGGTTTTGTAGCGAAAACGATTGTCACATCGGAACTTGGAGCTTTGATTGCAAGACATTACGACTTACACGTTGAAAACACATTAACAGGATTTAAATTTATCGGTGAAAAAATCAAGCAATACAATGAATCCGGGGAATATGAATATCTGTTTGGTTATGAAGAAAGTTATGGCTACTTGATCGGGGACTTCTGCCGTGATAAGGATGCTGTCCAGGCCTGCTTGCTTGCTGCTGAGATGACAGCGTATCACAAGAAAGAAGGACGGACGCTGTATGAGGCATTACAAGCTATCTATGAGCAGTTCGGCTACTTTGAAGAATCGCTTCGTTCATTGACGCTGAAAGGTAAAGACGGTGTAGCACAAATCGGCCGGATCATGGATACATTCCGGGAGCATCCGCCAAAACAAGTGGCAGGTGAAAAGGTCGTCTTATTTGAAGATTATGATGCCAGCATCTCGCATGATTTGATACAACATCAGCCATCACCAATCAATCTGCCGAAATCAAACGTCTTGAAATTTACGTTAGAAGACGGTTCGTGGTTCTGCCTTCGTCCATCTGGAACAGAACCGAAAATCAAGTTCTATTTCAGTGTGACATCACCGGACGCCGCAGAGACAACACGCAAACGTCAGTTGATTGAAGATGAAGTGATGCAGGAAGTCGAGCAAATTCAATAATCGGATAAACCGGGAACACGAAAACTGGCAAAGAGATCATCTGTCTCTGCCAGTTTTTTTGTATATTTGTTTAAGAAGGTCGTAACCCGTGCAACCGTTCTCAAATTCATGTAAAGTGAACGATGAAGCACGATAGAGAAAAAGGAGATGGATACACATGGAACGCGTACAATTAACAGAAGAACTTTCATTTTCGAAAATCATTCATGGACTATGGCGTCTGAATGAATGGAACATGACGGCACAGGAGCGACTCGAATTAATTGAACAATGCTTAGCATTAGGAATTACGACATTTGACCATGCCGATATTTATGGTGATTATACGAATGAAGGACTGTTTGGTGAAGCATTGGCGCTGAAACCTGAATTACGTGAACGGATGGAAATCGTCACAAAAACCGGTATCAAAATGAAAGGAAATCATTTCTCGGATCAAAAACTTTCATTTTACGACACGACAAAAGAGCATATCATTGAGCAGGCGACCCGTTCATTAAAGGAACTGGGTATCGATTACATCGATACATTACTGATTCATCGTCCCGATCCATTGATGGATCCAAACGAAATAGCCGAAGCATTCGTCGAATTAAAAGAATCCGGAAAAGTGCGGACGTTTGGATTGTCGAACCATACACCGGCTCAACAAAGTTTGATTCAATCACGACTGCCGTTTATGCTCGTCACGAACCAGCTTGAGCTGTCTGTCGCGGAACTGAAGCATTTTGAAGACGGTTCGGTTGATTTATGCCACGAAAATGAAATGCCGCTCATGGCATGGAGTCCGCTTGCCGGAGGACGATTGTTCAAAGAAGAACAATTTGCGCCGCTTCGTGAAAAACTCGAGGAGATCGGACGTGACATCGGAGCGGAAGAAATCGACGAAGTAGCCTATGCCTGGTTGCTCAAACATCCGGCGCGCATCATGCCAATCGTCGGTTCAGGAAAAATTGAGCGGATCGAATCTGCTGTCCGGGCGACGCGTCTCGAACTGTCACGTGAACAATGGTTTGAAATCTTAAAAGCTTCCCGTGGACGGGATGTCGATTGAAAAATAGCCTTCGGGCTATTTTTTTGTACAAAAAAAGTCCCATCTCAAGGGGGAGTTGAGATGGGAGTATCTATAGGGTTATGCTTCGAGACGAAGCATTTCCTGGCGATATTTATCTAAACGTTCTTTACTAGCGACAACAGCTGCTTGATCACTGACTTGGATAGCATCGAAGAGCGTACTGAGCTCATAATCGATTTCGAGGCGTAGCACTGGAATCCGCTGCTCTGCATCTTGTCTACGGAAAGCTTCAATTACTTGTTTCATCTCGGCCACGCTCCTTTTAAAGTTATCAGATAATTCTGATTTTTATTAGTATACTTGATTATTCCCGTGTTGGCTAGTATTAAACCTGAAAAAGATTAAAAAAAACACTTGGAATGTGTAACGATTCCAAGTGTACTTATTTTATTCCGGAATACTGAATCGTGCTTCGAGACGATGTTGAACACCTTGAATTAATGTGGACATAATCCAATAAATCGCAGCTGAAAACAGCAATAACGGCATGACAAGATAGGTTGTTGCTGAAATCTGATCAGACACATAAGTCAGTTCTTCAACGGCTACGATTGTCCCGAGTGAAGTCGATTTGATAATATCAATAACCGAGTTCGACAGGGGAGGAATGGCACGTGAAAGAGCTTGTGGGAGGATAACATCCTTAAACGTCTTCCGGCGTGGAATTCCGAGTGAATCCGCAGCTTCCCATTGTCCGCGATCAACAGACGAAATCGCTGCTCGGAACGATTCGGAGATGTAGGCCGAGAAGTGAAGCGACAGACCAAATGCTAACGCTTGGAAGCCGGTCAGTTGAAGAACGACGAGACCATTGTATAAAATCAGAATTTGCAGTAACAGTGGCGTTCCTCGGAAAAATGAAACATACAATCGTGCGAAGCCGCTTAAGACGGCAAAGCGACTATCCCGCATGACGGCAAGAATCAGACCAAGAAAAAGCGCAAAGACGATGGCAAATCCACTTGCAAGAAGTGTAGTGCCAATCGCCTTTCCGTAAACGTCCGCATTATCGCGGACGATTGTAAACAATTCCATCACTTACTGATGTCCTCGTTAAAGTATTTTTTCCCAAGATCTGCGAGTGTGCCGTCTTTTTGCATCTCTGCGAGTGCTTTGTTGAAGTCCTCTGCATACTTGCTGTTTTTCGCCATCATCAGACCTGATTCGTTTTTGTCAAACGTCTCACCGACAGCTTTTACTTTGTATCCTGCTTTTTTAAGTTCTGTCAGGACAAACAGACGATCGTTCATGGCAGCGTCGACGCGACCTGCTTCAAGATCTTTCAAGACTTGGTTTGCGCCTTTGTAGTATTTGACTTTCGCACCGGCTTCTTCCGCTGTTTTCGCATAGAGTGAGCCTTGTGTCGAACCGACTGTTTTTCCTTTTAAGTCGTCAAGTGTCTTGATGTCATTTGTTTTGTTGTTAACGATGATCGTTGAACCGGAAACCGTGTAGGCATCAGAGAACGCATATTTTTCTTTCCGCTCATCTGTGATCCCCATTTGGTTGGCAATGACGTCGATTCGTTTTGAATCAAGTGCTGGAATCAATCCTTTGAAGTCCATCGCTTTGTACTCGACTTTATAGCCGGCACGTTTTGCGACTTCATTCATGACATCGATATCATAACCTGTCAGTTTGCCTTTTTCTTTATACGTAAATGGTGGGTATGTTGCTTCTGTTCCGACCGTTACGATTTTTTCGTCTTTGTTTGCTTCTTCGTTAGAAGCGCCGCACGCCGCTAACACCCCCGCTGTTGATAGTGCTGCTACTGCTAGCTTTAGTCCGTGTTTCATAGCGCTCTCTCCTTTTAATGAATAAATGATTTCAATTCCTAGTTTTCGAATAGGATTAATTTAAGACTACAAGCAGTATCATACAAAGTTACAGGAACGTCTGTCAATAAAAAAGACTGCCCATGAATGGACAGCCTGATTGCGGTTACTGAACTCTTAAAGATTAACGGATTGTTGCTTCTGTTGCTGCATCGAAGAAATGCGCTTTTGTCATGTCGAAGAAGAGGTCTAAATCTGAACCCATCTCGACGTGTGAACGCGAGTCGACACGTGCTGTGAACGCTTGGTTACCGACTTTTGAATAGAGGTAAGACTCGGCTCCCATGAGCTCAGATACTTCAATGTGTGCCGGGAAACGGTGAGCTGTCTGTGTATCTTGATAGATCAACTCAGCATGAATATCTTCCGGACGGATTCCGAGAACAAGATCTTTACTTGTGTAGCCACGTTCGCGCAGGACTTTCATCTTACCTTCAGGAACTTCAAATTTCTCTTCTGTACCCGTGACATGGAAGAGACCGTCTTCCGCGAGTTTACCTGTCAGGAAGTTCATTGACGGAGAACCGATGAAACCAGCAACGAACATGTTGTCCGGGTGGTCGTATACTTCTTTTGGTGTTCCGACTTGTTGAATGAGTCCGGCTTTCATGATGACAATTCGAGTCGCGAGGGTCATCGCTTCCGTCTGATCGTGCGTCACGTAAATCGTCGTCGTTTCAAGACGTTTGTGCAACTGGATGATTTCCTTACGCATCTGAACACGTAGTTTAGCATCCAAGTTCGAGAGCGGCTCATCCATCAAGAAGACTTTCGCATCACGGACGATGGCACGGCCGATTGCGACACGCTGACGTTGTCCACCAGAGAGGGCTTTCGGTTTACGCTCCAAATATTCTTCGAGTCCGAGAATACGTGCTGCATTGTCGACACGTTGTTTGATTTCGTCTTTCGGGAACTTCCGAAGTTTCAGACCAAATGCCATGTTGTCATATACGTTCATATGTGGATAGAGGGCGTAGTTTTGGAAGACCATCGCGATATCACGATCTTTAGGCGCCACATCGTTCATGCGTTTTCCATCGATGACGAAATCTCCGCCTGAAATTTCTTCGAGGCCGGCAATCATTCGTAATGTCGTCGATTTACCGCAACCTGATGGTCCGACGAAGACGATGAATTCTTTATCTTTAATATGAAGGTTAAAATCATCCACTGCTTTTGCTGTTCCTGAATAAACTTTATCAATATGCTCAAGACGAATATCTGCCATGTGTACATCCTCCTGTAAATTAAGTAATCGGTTACTATAACGCTTACAAGACTTAGTATAGGAGAACTGGTACGAAAATCATATGGACAACATGCCAGAATGTAAACGTTATCATTTGGTCACTATGCTACAAGAAGAAGCGTATAAAGGAACATCGCACCCTCGAACGACCGGATATCGATTTCCGTCTGTTCCGTCAGTCGGTCGAGCCGGTACTGAAGACTGTTTCGATGTAAAAAGAGATGCTTAGCCGTCAGTGAAACATTTAAGTTGGCGCGGCAAAAGGCATCGATCGTCTCGCGTGATTCGCGTTCGAGCGGTGTGATGAACCGTTCGATCAAATCGTCGCGGATATCTGTCGACAGTAACGTCAACCGCATCAGGGCAGGCAGGAACCGTTCAATGTGTAATAAGGGAAGTTCACGTAAAGCAGCCTGCTCCAACCGGAATTGAGCTGCCAGGTCTCCGGATTTTCGTTGTTGGCCGATCAAGACCTTGCCGTCCATCAGAAAATCAGACTGGAGAGCTGTAAAAAAATCATGTAAATCATTTTCTGTGACAGACTCTTCCCGTTCAATGACGACAAGACGATTGGATGTTAACGGGATGATCCAACTCGACGGATGAAAAAAAGAAGTCAGCAGTTGTTGCAAATCTTCGCCGGTCCGGACGTCAAGTTGTTCAAATAAGAAATGAATCATCCGAAACGGGTCTGCTTCTTCACTGTGCTGTTGTTCCAACCGATGACGCCACGTGACAATCTGATCGGAATCAGACGTAACGACCCGTTCTGCAATCAGGTCGAGCAAATCCAGTTCACGAGGAGTGAGAACCATATTTTCAATCCCGAAACGCAGTCCATCGGCTAACTGATATACGGTATACTTATCGGTACAGTACAAGGTAGGATCGGTGGAGAGATGATCCTTAAATAAGACGGTTAATTGATGTAACATACAAGGCGCCTCCCTAAAAAGTCCTACTAAGACTTTACCACAATACCAAAATCGGAAGGAACGAGGATCTATGCAAGTAGAAGTTGATTTAGTTATAAAGATGATTGGAATGATCATCATTGGAGCATTGATTGGGGCAATCACCAATCATCTCGCAATCCGGATGTTATTTCGTCCGCTTGAAGCAAAGTATATCGGAAAGTACCGAATTCCGTTTACACCGGGACTAATTCCAAAACGTCGTGACGAACTAGCGGCGAATCTCGGGCGAACGGTCGTCAAACATTTATTAACTCCGGAAGGAATCAGCAAGCGGCTTCAGCAGCCGGTCGTATACGAGGCAATTACCCGGATGATTCAGCAGGAGTTACAGAAGTGGACGCGCTCGGCGAAAACAATTCGTGAAATTGCCGAACGATTTGTCACGAATCCGGAAGGTAAATTACAACATCAAATGGAGCATCGGATTGATCAGGAATTGGTAACGATGGCTGCTTCGGTTAAAACAGCGCGGTTATCAGAAGTCCTCGGGGATGGCGGAACGACAAAAATCAAGACAGCGATTCCTGGGATTGTCGAGACATTACTTCGGCAAACCGAACAGTATTTTGACAGTCCAGCCGGGAAAATGAAACTGGAAGAAACGGTCGCTCAGTTCATTCAAAGTAAATTAGGCGGAGGCATGTTCGGGATGTTGCTGGCTAATGTCAATCTCGTGGAAATGATTCAACCGGAACTCAAACGGGTAATACAAGGAAAGTCGACACACCAGTTCATCAGTGAAATGGTCGAACAAGAAATCAGTGCGTTACTAGAGCGGCCGGTTGAAGAACTGCTTGGAGCGGAGACGGAACAACAACTCATCGAGCGAATGAAATCAGAAATCTTAACGCGTATTCCATTGACGAAATTATTGGATACGGAATTACGTGAACTACTGGAACCGCTTGAAGTCCGGATCAGTCAAGAAATGGTTCCGATGCTTTCTAAACAAGTGGTGGTCCGCCTGGTCGAACAAGTCGAGCGAATCATGGCGACACTGGATCTCGAAACGATTGTTCGGGAAGAAGTCGATTTACTGGATACCGCGTATCTGGAAGAAATCGTCCTGTCGATTTCAAGAAGAGAATTCCGGGCTATCACTTGGCTTGGGGGACTATTAGGTGGTTTAATTGGAATGATACAAGCGATACTTCTTATCGTTTAACTAAATTGGAGGGTTCAAATATGTCTGAAACAAACTTATACGATCATGCTTACACACTAGAGCGTGCACTACGTGAAACATCAGAATACACTACACTTAAGGATTTGTATGCGCAAGTCAATGCGGATCCAATGTCGAATGAGCTATTCGCCTCATTCCGCAACGTGCAACTTGAGTTACAACAAAAACAAATGCAAGGTGAAGAAATCACACCTGAGGATATGGCATCGGCACAAGCGAAGATGCTGGAAGTCCAAAACAATCCATTGATTGGTCAACTGATGCAGGAAGAACAACGCATGCACACGATGTTGACGGAAGTGACACAAATCATCATGAAGCCACTCGAAGAACTATACGCACCGATGATGGAACAAAATCAAGACGACGTTCAATGACATCATGAAAAAGCCTCGCTTCCGTTTCATCGGAACGAGGCTTTTTTCATGATGTTTTTTCCGTTGATACAAGGCGAGGGAGGTAAGCCCGTTCAAAATGAACCAACTGTCCGGCACGGGTCACACGTGCTCCGCGGTGTTCCAAGTCTGCTTCTTTCAGGCGGCGGATACCTTCTTGACGCGCCTCAGAATCGGAGGGAGCGTCAAAGGTATCATCCAGTAACGTTTGTCCTCGATCTGAAAATGCGGTAATCGTATAAAGCATGGCTGATTCCTCCTTATCCGAAATAACTAGCTTAAGTGTAATGAATAGTCATTCATTTTACAAGTATGAATCAATGTCTTGCCACGTTAATTGTTTGGAGAGGGGGGGGGATTCAAGATGACTGACGCTCATGCCGATCAGGCGGATCGGACCTGAAAAGTCAATTTCATTAAACAGTTTGGTCGTAACCCGGAGTAACGTTTCTTCATCAGCCGTTTCTTCTAAAAACGTATAACGTTTAGAGCGAGACTGGAAATCTTCCGTTTTCCATTTAATTGTGACGGTTCTGCAGACCAGTTCCTTTTGGTTCAGCGTTTTGACAACGGACAGTGCTTCGCGTTTTAACGTTTCGAAAATGGTATCGATATCTTCTGTATCTTCTTCGAACGTACTTTCAGATCCGATTGATTTCCGTTCCCGGTGCGGGCGGACCATTCGTTCATCTTCACCGTGCGCCATCGTATACAGTTCAGTTCCCCGATCTCGGCCGAGTAGCCCCCGCAGTTCAGCTATCGGCGATTGTTGGATATCTGCCACAGTGTTGAAACCATGTTTTTGGAGCGTTTGCTCCGTGACTTTTCCGACTCCGTGTAAATCCCCGATCTTTAATCCGGATAAAAAAGGTAAGACAGCATCCGGAGGCAAAACGGTTAACCCGTTTGGTTTTTGATGACCCGAGGCAATTTTAGCAACAAGTTTTGAGTTCGATACACCGGCAGAGGCAGTCAAACCTGTCCGTCGTTTGATTTCAGTCAGAATGTACTGGGCAATATGCGTCGCACTTGTCATCTGCAGGTTGTTTTCTGTGACGTCAAGATAGGCTTCATCTAACGAAAGTGGTTCGACAAGAGGCGTGACCTCAAGAAATAACTCCATGATTTGGGCACTGACAGCACGGTACACTTCAAAACGGGGGCGCAGGAAAACGGCCCGCGGACACAGTTGAAATGCCCGTCGAGACGGCATGGCGCTGTGAATGCCGTATTTACGTGCTTCATACGAACAGGTGGCGACGACACCTCGCGCATGAGGAGGGCCACCGACGATGACGGGAACCCCTTTTAGATGCGGTCGATCGCGCTGTTCCACAGAGGCGTAAAACGCGTCCATGTCGACATGAATGATTTTTCTTCCCATCATCGTCTCCTCCTTTCTTTCAATCGGTTAGTTCGTTACACTAAGTATAACGAACTTATGTTCTGTCATCTATTTTTTACTCTCGACTTTTTATTAGGCATTCGGACGAGCGCTCCTAACCAACCACGGCGTTTCATCCAATAAAAGATTCCGCCGGTCGTAAGGAAAATCAAAAAGAGGGAGCTGGCATATCCATATTTCCAGTCGAGCTCTGGCATATTTTTAAAATTCATTCCCCAAATCGCACCGAGGGCCATCATTGGCGTGGCAACGGCTGTGAAAATCGTCAGGGCTTTCATGATTTCATTTCCTCTGAAGTTCGAGACGGTTGTCGAAAGATCAAGCAATACCTCGATATCTTTTTGATAGTGTTCAATCAGCATCAACAGACGTTTTACCCGTTTTTCTGCCAGTCGGTAAGGTAAAGCATCCGTGTACGTACTTTGCCGAACGAAAGCTTCGGGACCTGCTAAAACAAGCTCACGGAACGGGACGATCAAGTCGGACCAGTTTTCGATCGTATCGCGTAAGCCAAAAATACTGTCGAGAGAATTTTCGTCGATGCTTCCCCGGAGCTCATCTTGTCTCAAAAAAAGTTCTGTTTCAAAAGCATCGATTCCCGAGAAGTAGGTATTCATTTGCAGGGATAACAGGGCATAAAAAGCTTCGAAAGGGGTCGTAGTCTCAAACGGTTCAATTAAGGAAACCGTATGTTCCGATAAGCCGATTGTAATCAGTTCCGTCGGTGAAAGATAATAACAGATAGAGCGGCGATCGCTTTTATCGGCCGGATTTTGCCAAGTTATGATGGATCCGTATAATAAGTCGAGTTCGACACGTGTAAAGTTCATATCTTTTGTGGACAGTTGATTCAACCAGTCCAACTTAAAGGCATCGGTTGGTGTTTCAGAATGAAAATATTCTTCAAATTCAGCAAGCGTTAAAAAACGATGCCATGTAAAGAGTGAGTCGAATTCCATGTTTTGAGCTCCTATATAGTAGAATGGTAGAGTGACGTTTGACAGTCAGAGAAATATGTAAATAGCTCCAATCGAAATGAGTCCAGATAAATAAAAAGGATGTGTTGTGAAATGAAAGGTATCGGTCAGTTAGCAATTGGGGAAATGCTCGATCAACGAGTCATGATCAAGCAGGCATTAAAAGGAATTGCTGCAAACGGAAAACCTTATCTGACATTGATTTTAGCAGATAAAACGGGAGAAATTGAAACAAAGATGTGGGATACAAGCGATCTTGAAAAATATGCACCGAAATTCATCGTCCATGCGGCGGGTGAAGTGATGGATTACCGAGGACGAACACAATTGAAGCTGAAGCAAATTACCGTCCTGGACGAAACGAATGTGGAAGACTACATTCAATCGGCTCCTCTTCCGCGTGAACAGATTGAAACGGAAGTACTTGGCTTCATCGAATCGATTCAACATGCCGAGATGAAGAAACTGGTCAAGCATCTGGTCATCAAGGATTTCGATGCATATTTTACACATCCGGCCGCAGTCAAAAACCATCATGCGTTTTATTCTGGTTTATCGTATCATGTCCTTTCGATGTTAAAACTGGCTGACCAAATCGCCCGTTTGTATCCTACTTTAAACCGTGATTTGTTGATTGCAGGTGTCGTCTTGCATGACTATGCAAAAATCAAGGAACTGTCTGATCCTGTGACACCGGAATATACGCTTCCCGGAAAGCTTGTCGGGCATATTTCATTGATGGTCGCAGAATTAGAAAAAGTCGGGGCGGAGTTACAAATCGACGCAGAACTTTTGACGGTCTTACAACATCTCGTTTTAAGCCATCATGGTCGTCCCGAGTGGGGGTCGGCAGTCGCACCACAGATGCGTGAAGCCGAAGTATTATTCTTGATTGATAATTTGGATGCACGAATGACGATGATGGATCGTTTGCTCGAGTATGTAGAGCCCGGTCAGTTTTCTGAACGGTCATTTGCGTTAGATAATCGATCTTTTTATCGTCCCAAGCTATGAATAAATGACTTGAAGTGATTCAAAAGGATTTGAAATTGATCAGAGGAGTGAAATTCATGAAAACAAAACTATTCGAAGCAATCCAAATCGGTGAACTTCTGTTCCGGAATCGTGTCATCATGGCACCAATGTGTATGTACAGTGCAAAAGACGATGGTCTCGTAACAGATTGGCATGTCACACATTATGCCTCACGTGCTGTTGGTGGCGTCGGTGGTGTCATCTTAGAGGCAACGGCTGTCACACCAGACGGACGAATCTCAGCAGGTGATTTAGGCGTTTGGTCGGATGAACATATCGACGGACTTCGTCGCATTGCAGATCAAGTGAAAGCGGCGGGGGCAAAAGCAGGTATCCAACTGGCGCACGCCGGGCGAAAAAGTACGACGGCTAAACCGCCTGTCGCACCATCAGCAATCGGATTTGACGATTCATACGACCATCCGCATGAATTGACTGTAGAAGAAATCGATGTTATCAAACAACAATTTGTCGAGGCGGCACTTCGTGTCGAACAAGCGGGTTACGATTTCATCGAATTACATGGAGCACATGGCTATTTGATCAACACATTTTTATCTCCATTGTCGAATAAACGCCAAGATCAATACGGTGGATCAATGGAAAATCGGATGCGCTTTTTGCTTGAAATCATTGATGCGGTTCAAGAAAAATCCAATTTGTCATTATGGGTCCGGATTTCGGCAGCGGACCATGCAGCAGGCGGGATGACGGCAACGGATTATATTCCACTGGCCGAGGAACTGTTAAAACGGAAGATCGATTTGCTCGATTGCAGTTCTGGAGCGGTTGTTGCCAATGCAGTTCCGGACGTGTATCCCGGTTATCAAGTGCCGTATGCAGCTGAAATCAAGCAAGCAACCGGAATCAAGACTGGAGCCGTGGGTCTGATTACGACGGCGACGCTTGCAGAAGAGATCATTCGCAGTGAACGAGCGGATGTCATCCTGCTTGCCCGTGAACTTTTGCGTCAACCGTACTGGGTCTATCATGCGGCAGCAGAACTCAAAGACGAGGTCAGTTTACCGAAACAATATGAACGGGCTCCGATTCGTTAATAGGAATAAAAGCATAACCAAAAAAATCCCTGCCTTCCAAGATGGAAGCAGGGATTTTTAAGCTTATTGTTGCTGTTGCTGTTGCATCTGTTGTTGCATTTGTTGTTGCTCTTGCTTATCGAGGTCAAAAGCATCCTTGAAGTCTTTGTTCTCGATTTTAACATCATACTTCTTCATCAATGAACGGTAGATGTCGTTTGGATTGACTTGAGCTGCTTTTTCTTCAGCTAATGCCTTTTTGATTCGATCGGATTCTTTTTCGAGCGTAAAGTCTTTTTTCTCTTTACGGTCTGTTACTTTGATGATGTGATATCCGAATTGTGTTTTGATCGGGTCAGAAATTTTACCTTCAACGCCATCCTTGAACGCATAATTTTCGAATTCCTCGACCATTTTACCTTTTGTGAAGTATCCAAGATCTCCACCTTTTGTTGCGCTACCAGTGTCCGTTGATTTAGCTTTAGCAATTTTAGCGAAATCGCCGCCTTCATCAAGTTGTTTCTTGATTGCTTTTGCATCAGCTTCTTTTTCAACAAGAATGTGGCTTGCTTTGACTTCCACTTTTTCCTGGTTGAAACGATCTTCGATTTCTTTATCCGTTACTTTTGATTTTGCTGATTTTGCTTCTGTTAAGAGCATTTGTGTCCGAAGAACTTTTTCGAATTCTTTTTCGCTTTTGATACCAGCTGTTTGAAGTGTCGAATTGAACTGCTCTTTATCCGGGAACTGATCTTTTGTTTTCTTGACTTCAGCTTCTACTTCTTTATCCGTTACTTTTTTACCGTATTCTTTTTCAAGCAGTTTGTTCATCGTTTGTTGGAAAGCAATTTGTGCGCCTGCTTTTTGGTACGCCTCGTCCTGGACGTCCGCTTTATTGACTTCTCCACCTTTGTAGTTGATGACAGCTTCGTCATTTGAACCACATGCTGCTAATGTGAATACACTTGCCACTGCTGCTACACTTAAAAGTTTCTTTTTCATACATACACCCCTAATTTACCATTTATTTCAACCGTTCTATCATATCATATCTTCGTTATCTTGACAGCTTTCCGCAAAATCGAAAGTGATTTGCTCTTACCCCATGCTATCACATCAAGTACAAGAGGAGAGGACTATTTTTGTGGGAAATTGTGAGGCATCGCAACGTTTTGAGACAGAACGGTAAAGGGAACGTTACTTTCAAAAATCACAAAAAAACGTCCTAGGCCACAAGGCTTAGAACGTTAACTCCAAGAATTCGTGCAAAGGTCATGCTTTTTTGATCGAGTCGATAACCGGGTCTTGTGGACGCCGGTCCGCTTCTTCTGTAATCATTTTTGATGTCTCTGCAAAAATGTCCATAAAGCTGTCGCCATAGAGACGACGAACGATTGCTGATATGTCTGTCAGCTCTGGGAATTTACCGTAAAGCTCCTGGAGTGGCAACGAAGCACGGAAAACACCATTTTCTTCTGGACGGAACGCTTGAATCGTCTCAAGCAATAGACTTTCACCTTCCGGGGTCAGTTGGACATAGGTATTTCGTTTATCCGTCTCTTTTTTCGAAAATGTCAAAAGTCCACGGTCTTCTAATTTTTTAGAGAAGTTGAATGCAGTCGAGACGTGCATCACACCGTATTTGGCGATTTCAGAAATCGAAGCACCACCCAGTGCATGGGAAATCCATAAAATATGATGTTCATTAATATTTAAATCAAATGGTTTGATCCAATTTTGCCAATCTTTTTCTACCGTTTTCCATAGTGCTTTGCTCAATTGGACAATTTTATGACTGTATAACAGTGCTTCTTGTCCAGGATATAATTTTTCGTGTTCCATATCTGACTCATCCTTTCGAAAGGTGACAATGGCTCAAACGCGCAAAATGCAAACTATACAAAAACAAATCGAAGCAGCGGATCGTTACTGTTGGGGAGTGAGATGATCGACGTCTTGTTTTGCCTCATCAGCAAATTTTTGAAGACGAGCGAGTGATTCTTGAACCTCTGACTGGTACTGAGAGACATCTTTTGTTACTTCTTCTTTAAAGGTCATGCCAGAAAGTTTGGCTGTCTCTATTAGATTCTTTCCCTCCTGTGTTAAATCCTGCATGTTCGTTACGATTGTAGAATAAGAATTTCGACGTTGTTTACCATTCGAAGAGTCACTTTTAGTACCTTGGCGAAGCGCCTTCAAACCGTAAAAAGTCACAAGCGACAGCGTAGCACCAAAAGCGACCCAATTACGATGGGGACGCTTCGACATAGTTTACCTCCTTTCGATATTAAAATATTTGTTTCATATTATTTTACCGAAAATTCGATATTAGAAACCTATTTCGGCAATATTTCTAAAATGAGTCAGTAATTGACCGGTTTTTGAAGTCGTCAGAGACGGTTTTTGATGGATTCGGCGATTGTTGCTAATTCCTCAGCCGTATAATCTTCATTGTGTACTTCCCATTTCGCACCAAAGCCATCGTGTTTATCATGGCGTGGAATGAGATGGAGATGAAAGTGGGAAACAGACTGTCCGGCAACCTTCCCGGTGTTCGATAAAATGTTCATTCCGGCAGCACCCGTCTCCTGTTGTAAAGCACGACTGATTTCCGGAATGGTCGCAAAAACAGCCCGTGCACTTTCTGCAGATAAATCGTAGACGTTATCAGCGTGCTGTTTTGGAATGACAAGCGTATGACCTTTCGTTACTTGTGATAGATCGAGAAAAGCTAAAACTTCTTCATTTTCAAAAACTTTATGGCTTGGGATGTCGTGATTAGCAATCTTACAGAAAATACAGTTTTCTTTTTGCAATGGACTCACTCCTTCAGATGGATATAGCTTTAGTATACTCGACTGAATCGGTCTTGCGGGCGATTGACAAGGATATGAAGGGTTTCTAAACTAAAGGAAATCCTAAAATAAGAAGGTAGGGGAAACGAAGATGCCGTCTCGCATCACTGTATATGAAAAAAAGAAAAAACGAAATCAGCGAATCGGACTCATCGTGGGTATCATTACACTTGCTTGTCTGATGACTTGGATCGGTTGGAGTCAAATCAAACCGGCTGCAGATCGGCAACAGACAGACCAAGTCTTTCAAAAGGCATTGCAGGAACAAGATCGGGAAACGTTTCAACAATTAGTTTACCTCAACAACAAACCGTTAAAGCTTGCGGAAACGAATCAGCTCATGAAATGGTTTAAGGCGGACCCGGAACGGCTTGCGAGGGCTGTAGCTGAAATTAAATCTGATCAAAACAATTATCCGAAAGCAACAAAACGGACAAAGCAGCAAGATTTATTTTCGCTGAAAAAACAGTCGGGCCGATTTTGGTTTGATACGTACATCCTTCATTTAAACAAACAGACACTGGAAGTGAGGGTTGATACGGAAACGGCGGCCATTTCAGTCGATAATGCGCCAGCGGGTAACGCGGATCGACAAGCTCCGTTAACAATCGAACGTTTTCCGGGCGAGTATGATGTGTCAGCACGCGTGAAAGCGAATGGGAAGACGGGACAGGCGACTGAGACCGTTCAGTTGGGGGATCAAAGAAAGACGACGGTAGCATTTAAACTCGCGCAACAAGTTGCGCCGGATCAAAAGGAACAATACGGTGTCGATATCGAAAAATTACTGGAAGCGGAAGTAAAGGCGAGAACAGGGAAAAGTGTTGGGCAGATGACGGATTATATTGGTCAAAGTCAATCTAAATTCGAAAAAACATTTGGTCCTCCAACAAGCCAAATTGCCAATAAGACGACATATGACGGATTTGAAGTAGCATATGAGAACCAAGAGGTCAGAAGTATCTTAATTGATTTGAATAAAACGACATCTGAGCTGGAAGCAGTCGCCGGCAAGCCGGAATCTAAATCAGCGGAATCAGTCGGGACGGTTTGGAAATATCCATCAAGTTTTTTTGACGACTTGTTAGGGTGGCTGAATATCAAGTCGGAAAAACGTGTCATCGAACGATCAGGGAAAATGTGGCTGGAGTTACGTAACTAAAAAATCCGCAGTCCAAACAAAAAAACCACTAGAGACATGACGTCTTTAGTGGTTTGTTGTAGTAAATTAGATTATCGTTTGTTGACCGCACGAAGGATGAACGAAACGATTAAGATTAAGATGATTGCACCAAGGATAGCTGGTACGATTGCGAAACCGGCAACTGATGGTCCCCAACTTCCGAAAAGAGCTTGTCCGATCATTGAACCGACAAAACCTGCGATGATGTTACCGATAACGCCACCTGGTACATCTTTACCGAGAATAAGACTTGCTAACCAACCAATAATACCACCAACGATTAAAGCCCATAAGAATCCCATTTAAAACACTCCTTTTAGTTTTAGTAGTTTAAATTATTTGCGACGTACTGAACGAAGAATCAACGATACGATGAAGATTAAGATGATTGCACCTAAGATAGCTGGAATGATTGCGAATCCGCCGATAGTAGGTCCCATTGAACCGAAAATAGCTTGTCCTATCATTGAACCAACAAAACCTGCGATGATGTTACCGATGATGCCGCCTGGTACGTCTTTTCCGATGATGAGACTAGCTACCCATCCAATTAATCCACCGACGATTAAAGCCCATAAGAATCCCATTTAAAAAACACTCCTTTAATAAAATTTACGTACTGATCATTATTTCAATAAATCATTTACGACGTACTGAACGAAGAATCAATGACACGATGAAGATTAAGATGATAGCACCTAAGATAGCTGGAATAATAGCGAAACCAGCGATATCCGGTCCCATTGTACCGAAGATTGCTTGACCGATCATTGCTCCGACAAACCCAGCAACGATGTTACCGATGATACCACCTGGTACGTCTTTTCCGATGATGAGACTAGCTACCCAACCGATTAATCCACCGACGATTAAAGCCCATAAGAATCCCATTTGGAACCCTCCTTTTCTTACTTTAGATTTACCTGTTTTCAGGCAGTTGTAAACACATTGAAAGATGAAAGCCTTTAAATAATCATTTCAACCAGTGAGGTAAAAACGTTAAAATTAAAATGGCTAGACGATTGTACCAGTTACCTCTTAGTGAAACTCGTATTTAAAATGCTACTTTCAATTTTTGTAAGTCGTTTTCATATATTGATGTAACGATTACACTTAGAGTAATTACCGTAAAAAGATGTATTCAAACCTTTTCTTAATAAAAAAATGACTCAAACTAGAAAAGTCAGAATGAATTGTCTAGGATGGTTAATGAAGGGAGTCGATGAGTGTGTTATTAAAAATAAATGATTTATCAGGAGGATATGGAGCCAAAAAAGTCCTCCACGACATTAATATATCGGTAAACCAAGGGGAACTTGTTGGATTAATTGGTTTAAACGGTGCTGGGAAATCGACGACGATTAAACATATACTCGGTTTGTTACCGGTCAAGTCAGGTGAAATTTTAATCAACGGGGTCAGTTTAGAACAGGATGAACAGACATACCGAAAACAAGTCGCCTACATTCCAGAGCAACCGATGTTATATGAACAATTGACTTTACGTGAACATTTGCGTTTGATGGCGCAAGGGTATGCAGTTGAGGAAAAACAAGCTCAGGAACGAATCAATCATTACGCAGTCAGGCTTCGAATGACAAAACAGCTGGAATGGTTTCCGAGTGTTTTTTCCAAAGGAATGAAACAAAAAGCGATGATTCTCTGTGCTTTGGTGACAGGAAGCGAGTTGTTGATTGTCGATGAACCGTTCGTCGGACTCGATCCGCTTGCTATTCGGGAACTGTTGACGATTTTCAGTGAATTAAAAGCGGACGGTAAAGGAATCCTGATGTCGACACATATTTTAGAGACGGCAGAACGTCATTGCAATCGTTTCATCTTATTGCATGAAGGGCAAATCGCTGCAGAAGGAACGACGGGGGAACTTCGAAATCGCTATGACTTGAAGGACGGTTCCCTTGATGATATCTATGTCGCGGCCATCGAGGAGGCAGAACGATGACAAGTTCCGCTTTATGGCGCACACGGTACCAGGCCGCTATGGCAGAAATGACGAAGTATACCCGGTACATGGCGAACGGCGGTTTGCTGTTTACCGTCTATTTCGTTGTCTTGTATGGTCTTGTGGTGTACGGTCGATTTTTAGATCAACTGGACCCGTCGTTCCCCGGGAACCTGGTCATGGGCAGCCTGTTCATTCTGTTGGCCTTTTATCGATCAACACGAACCTTTTTAACTGAAGCGGACCAAGTCTTTTTGCTTCCGAGTCTGCCACACCTTGCAGGTTACATGAAGCGGATTCGACTCTACAATGCTTTTTATGGCATGATTCGTGCCGTCATCCCGTTTCTCGCTGTCGCTGTATTATATGTTCGGACAGAAGAGACCTCACCAATCGGATTGTTTATTCTGTTTGCAGCCTTGAGCATGATCGGTGCCGCGGCTAACTTATCGAAACTCGAAGGGGTCGGTCATCGGATTGTCCTCTTATACGCGACCGGTGCCGGGATTCTTGTCATGCTCGGGATGGGAGCGTTCAGCATTGTGGTCACGAGTTTATTGTTGCTGACGCTTCATTTGAAAAAACAAGACCAGCTGCCGTTGATGGACTGGATCGCGCTGGAACAGGAATCACGTGACCGTTTTTACCGAATCGCGAACTGGTTTGTCGATGTACCGCGATTATCGACGACGTATAAACGCCGACGTCTCTTAAGTGTTTTGGTGGAAAAGATCGGATTTGACCGAAACCGGACGTTTGATTATCTGTACATGAAACAATTCATTCGAAGTACGGATGGGATTGGTTTGATTGTTCGTCTGACGCTGATCGGAGCCGTGTTCATGTGGCTCGGGAAAGACAATGAGTGGTTGGTTGTCCTTGCTGTACCCGCATTTAGCGGACTAACGAGCTTTCAATTGGCTCCATTCACACGGGCGATCGATTCACATTTGTTGACCCGCTTGCTCCCGTTTGGAAATGCGACGGCTTCAAAACGAAAAGTGCTTCGAATCACTTCATTTTTACAAGTGTTGGTTTTAACGGCAGCCGGATATCTGATCAGCGGTTTTCTGACTGTGGTCGCAGGAGCTATTTTGGCACTCGTTGTCGCTGAATATTACGCTAGGAAAAAGTAACCGTAGAATCAAACGCAAAATACCCCTTTGCCACAGATGGCAAAGGGGTATTTGACGATACTGTTCAGTTGACTTTTTCAGTCGACTCTTCCTGTTGATAATCAGGATGCAATTCTTTGCTGACCGGCGCAGGGAGGTCGTAAGACGCTTGTCCGTGCTCGGCGACATCCAGTCCACGCAGTTCATCTTCCCGTGTAATCCGGAGACCAATCGTTACGTCGAGTAACTTGAGGAAAGCGTAACTTAAAACACTGACGACGACGACTGCGAAGACGACACCAAGAGCCTGAACCCCAAGTTGTGTAAAACCACCGCCGTAAAACAGTCCAGCTTTTCCGATTCCAGTGATTTCAACCAGTCTCGGTGAAGCGAAGAATCCGGTAGCGAGTGTACCCCAAATCCCGGCAATACCATGAACAGAGAAAGCACACAATGGATCATCGACACGACGGGCAAGCAGGATACTTGTTCCATACGTGATGACACCGGCCAGGAAACCAATGACAACGGCTCCCCACGGTTCGACGAAGGCACAAGCGGCTGTGATGGCGACGAGGGCGGCTAAGACGCCGTTGATGATCGACGGGATATCTGCAACCCGACGGTGCCAAAAAGAAATGGCGAGTGCTCCGAGGGCACCAGCGGCTGTTGCAAGTAATGTCGTCAAGGCAACATAACTGAAGAACCCGTCAGTAATCGTTAATGTCGAGCCGGCATTGAATCCAAACCAACATAACCACAGAATGAAAGCACCGACGACGGAGTAGATGACATTATGACCAAGTAACGGTGTTTTTTCCGCACCAATCCGTTTTTTCAAAATCAGAGCGGCGACGAGAGCGGCGATTCCACCTTGTAAATGGACAACGGTCGAACCGGCAAAATCCTGCATCCCGAGTGAACCCAGAAAACCGCCTGCCCAGACTGAACGGGCGATAATCGGATAGATGATGGCTACGAAGAACGTCCCGAACAGCAAGTAAACAGAGAGTTTTGCTCGTTCCGCAAAACCACCCCAGGCGATGGCGAGGGATACGGCGACAAATGACAGTTGGAAGAGGAACTTGACATCGATTGTTACATTTGACCAGTCAAGACTAGAAAACCCTCCTTGAAGGAAAAATCCTTCTGTTCCAATCAAGCCGGGTCCATCCCCGAACGTCAGTCCGAAGCCAATTGCCCAAAAGGCAAGGGCAGCAACGGAGAAGCTGATTAATTGTTTAACTGCAACGTGCCCGGCATTTTTAGCCCGTAACATTCCTGTTTCGAGTAGTAAAAATCCAATCTGCATCGTAAAGACGAGTAAGGTAGCGAATAAGACATAAAACGTATCGACTGAGACTAACATTTCTTCTAAGTTCATCGTCGTTCCTCCTTTATCAATTTAAAGTATGTGTTTACTTTAGACGGAAATCCTTTCCAAGAAACGACTTGTGTCAGAAAATCTGACATGGTATTTTGAAGGAAAGGAGTGACGAAGATGAACTACCGGGAGAAGAAGGTGATGACGATTGGGATTGTCTGCGAATTGACCGGTTTATCGGAACGTCAAATTCGTTACTATGAAGAACGGAAATTGATTTTTCCGGAACGGACGAACGGAAAAACAAGAAAATACTCGTTTACAGATATCGAACGATTGGTAGAAGTCGCGGAAAAGATCGAAGATGGGTGGCGGACACATGAAATCCGTGAAAAGGAACGGAAAGTAACGGAACAACAACGTTCGGATTTAATTCGCGGACAGTTGAATGCTGCGTTTGGTCTGTATAAGAAACGGTGAACATTTGATGAACGGGTAACAGAACTGTAATTTTGTAAACGATTTATTGGCACACCGTTCTGAATTTCAGATATAATGTTTCTGTGTTCACAAACTTATCGTGCGTTATTTTGGGGCGTTAGAACGAGTATAAAGGGGTAGTTATGATGAAAAACTTTAATGATACATTTTTGCGGGCCATTCGTGGCGAAGAAGTAAGCCATGTACCGGTCTGGTATATGCGGCAAGCAGGTCGGTATCAAGCAGAGTATCGTGAAATTAAAAAGACACGGACATTGTTTGAGATTACCCATGACCCTGAGTTGTGCGCCTATGTCACAGAACTACCAGTCAAGCAGTTGGGAGTCGACGCAGCCATTCTCTATAAAGATATTATGACGCCATTGCCTTCGATGGGTGTCGACGTCGAGATTAAAAGCGGCATTGGTCCCGTTATCGCAAATCCGATTCGGACAATGGACGATGTTCAAGCGCTCCAACCGTTCAAAAAAGAAGATATTCCCTACATTTTCGAGACGATTAAACTGTTGCGTGAACGTCTCGAAGTTCCGTTAATCGGCTTTTCAGGAGCACCATTTACGCTAGCCAGTTACATGATCGAGGGCGGTCCGTCAAAAGGCTACCACAAAACGAAAGCATTGATGTATGGTCATCCTGATGTATGGCATGCTTTAATGGAGAAACTCGGAGATATGGTCATTGATTATATCAAAGCACAAGTCGATGCCGGCATCCAGGCATTCCAAATCTTCGATTCGTGGGTCGGTACGACGAGCCGGAATGATTATGTTCTGTATATCAAACCGACAATGGAGCGTATTTTCACGGAATTGAAAGAAACAGGCGTTCCGATGATCATGTTTGGTGTCGGAGCAAGTCACTTGGCGGAAGAATGGCATGATTTGCCGCTTGATGTCGTCGGACTCGACTGGCGGCTGTCGGTAGATGCAGCACGTGAACGCGGACTGACGAAAACCTTACAGGGAAATCTTGATCCATCTTACCTACTTGCCCCATGGGAGATTCTCGAAGCAAAAACAAAAGAAATCCTTGATATGGGAATGAAACGTCCCGGTTTCATCTTTAACTTGGGACATGGTATTTTCCCGGAAGTGGATCCGGAAGTCTTAAAACGTCTCACTGCATATATCCATGATTACTCGAAAGAAAAAATGGAGGTAGCGAAATGAAAACATTAGGATTACTCGTCATGGCGTATGGTACGCCGTATAAACCGGAAGACATCGAACGCTATTACACACACATCCGTCGTGGACGCAAACCGTCTCCAGAAGCATTGGCTGAACTGACAGAACGGTATGAAGCAATCGGTGGTGTTTCACCACTGGCGCAAGTCACGATTGATCAAGCGGAAGAATTACACCGCCAATTGTCGGAAAAATATGCGGGCGAAATTGAATTCAAACTGTATTTGGGTCTGAAGCATATTGAACCATTCGTCGAAGATGCTGTGGAGCAAATGGCAAAAGACGGTATCACAGAAGCAGTCACGGTTGTACTCGCACCGCACTATTCGACGTTCAGTATTCGTTCATACAACGGTCGGGCGAAAGAAGTGGCAGATAAACACGGCATTCATTTGGCTTCTGTTGAGTCATGGTACAAAGAAGAAGCGTTCATCGACTGGTGGGGCAAAGAAATCCGGAAAACGTTTGATGCATTACCGGTACCAGAAGAAAAAGCGGTCTTGGTCGTATCAGCACACAGTTTACCGGAAAAAATCATCGCGAATGGTGATCCGTACCCGGAACAATTAAAAGAAACTGCAGACTTGATTGCGGCACGTGCCGGGGTTAAACATATGATTACAGGCTGGCAGTCAGCCGGACAAACGCCAGAACCTTGGCTCGGACCAGATGTGCAAGATTTGACGCGTGACGTCTATGAGGCGGAAGGATACGAAGCATTCGTCTACGTTCCTGTCGGATTCGTCGCCGATCACTTGGAAGTCCTATTTGATAATGATTACGAGTGTAAAGTCGTCTGTGACGAACTGGGCATTCATTACGCGCGTCCGGTCATGCCGAACGCAGATCCTGCCTTCATGAAAGCAGTCACCGAGGCTGTTTCGAAACAGGTCGGCAGTTATGTCAAGTAAACGTCTCGTCATCGTCGGCGGTGGTATTACTGGTCTTGCCGCTGCCTATTACGCAGAACGTACTTTTCCCGATTTGAACATCACATTGCTTGAAGCTGGAGAACGTCTTGGTGGGAAGGTCGCGACGTATCGAGAAGATGGTTTTACGATTGAACGTGGACCGGATTCTTACGTCGCCCGAAAACACATCTTGACGGATTTGATTGAAGCAATCGGACTGGGTGAAAAACTGGTCCGAAATAACACGTCCCAAGCATTTATTTTGGATACGGGTGGCCTTCACCCGATTCCAAAAGGTGCTGTCATGGGGATTCCGACGGATCTTGAATTGTTCCGGGAAACGACGTTACTGACAGAACAGGAAAAACAGGAAGTCGCTGACTTGTTGTTGCATCCGTCTGATGAGTTAAGGATTCCGGAACAGGACATTCCGCTTGGAGAGTATTTACGTCCGCGACTCGGGGATGCATTAGTAGAAAAATTGATTGAACCGTTGCTGTCCGGTATCTATGCCGGTAACATCGATCAGATGAGTACGTTTGCGACGTATCCGCAGTTCGTCGCGAATGAACAAAAAGCCGGTTCATTGTTTGAAGGGATGCGTTTAATGCGTCCGCTCGATCAAATGCCGCAAGGTCCGCAAACAACGATCAAAGCGACCGGACAGTTTTTATCGCTCGAAACAGGACTTGAATCATTGATTGAACGGTTGGAAGAGATGCTCGAACGTTCGGAAGTCCGTCTTGAAACGCCGTTACTTGAGATTTCACGTGAAGACGGACGATACCGCTTGAAAACGGACCATGGTCCGGAGTACGCGGATTATGTGCTCTTGACGATTCCGCATTCTCAAGTCGTCCAGTTGTTGCCGGATGCTCACTTGCCGGAGCTTGAACAGTTGACGACGCATTCAACGGCGACGATTACGATGATTTTTGATCAACAAGAGTCGTTACCGATTGAAGGAACAGGCTTTGTCGTCAACCGACGGGCACCGTACTCGATCACCGCATGTACAGCGATTGATCAAAAATGGAATCATTCGGCTCCGGATCACACGGTCCTTCGGGCATTTGTCGGACGACCGGGTAATGACCATTTGGTTTATGAATCAGATGAGGTATTGCAACAGGCCGTGCTGCAGGACTTAGAAAAGATCTGCGGACGGGCGTTAGAACCGAAGCAGGTTATCATCAGCCGTTTGATGGATGGTCTTCCTGCGTATACGGTCGGTCATGCTGACCGGATTCAGCGGGTCCGGGAAGAAGTGTTGAGACAGTATCCGGGTATCTATCTCGCAGGCCTTGCCTATGACGGGGTCGGATTACCGGATTGTGTAGCCAGTGCAAAAACAATGATTGAATCGATTGAATTGGAACAATCCCACGCGGATGAATCCTTCAATGAATCATAAAAGCTTATCCAGTGCAGGAAACTCCATCTTTTTTAGGAGTTTCCTGCACTTTTTTGTTTTATTTGTCCTGAAAATAAGGAATACCTTATACATTGAGAAACGATAGGGAAAACGGAGGAGGAGAATCCAGTGCCTGAAGTCCTGAGTACGATGCTCGTCATATTGGCTTACGGCTTGATTATCATGAATTTATTGGCGGTCGTCACCGTCATTTTTTTGGAACGACGAGACATTGGCGCAACATGGGCATGGGTTCTGATTTTGTATTTTGTTCCGTTAATCGGGTTTCTGGTTTATTTATTTTTTGGACGTCTCTTGAAAAAAACAAATTTTTATCACGTCGAACAAACGGAACAACAAGAACAATCACGGCGCGTGACGCTTCAATTAACCGAATTGGATAAATTCGAGACACAACAGCGTCATCCTGCTATTGTCCGGTATGACCAACTGATCCGGATGAATTTAGTGTCGAGCGATGCCTTGCTCAGTTTTCAAAATGAGGTCGTCATTTTATCGGACGGCGAACAAAAATTTAATCGGATGATGACCGACATCGTAAATGCGGAACACGAAATTAACATCCAGTACTACATTATTCAAAAAGATTCGCTGGGACAAGCGTTAATTGCCGCTCTAACAAATAAAGCGAAACAAGGAATCAAAGTCCGGTTGCTCTATGATGCGGTCGGATCCCGTGATTTGAAACGGTCCGACTTTAAGGAATTGATGAAATACAACGGGGAAGTGTTCGCCTTCTTCCCACCGACAATCGGTTTGATTAACTTTCGTCTCAATAACCGGAATCATCGGAAATCGTGTATCGTCGACGGCAAGATCGGTTATATCGGCGGCTTTAACGTCGGGACAGAGTATTTAGGAATCGACGAAAAATTTGGTTATTGGCGCGACACGCATTTCCGGTTAGAAGGAGAGGTCGTCCATGATCAACTGGACCGGTTTATCTTAGATTGGAATCAGGCGAGTGACAGCTATACGGCAAAAAATACTTTTTATTATGGTGCCCACTCGATTGAACAGGAGTTGCCGATGCAGATTGTGACCTCAGGTCCGGATTCAAAAACGGAACATCTCAAAAATCTGTTGATTAAGATGATCTCATCCGCCAAACAATCGATTTATATTCAATCACCTTATTTCATTCCGGATACCAGTTACATGGACGCTTGCAAGATGGCATTACTGTCTGGGGTCGAGATCCGAATCATGATTCCGAACAAACCGGACCATCCATTTGTCTACTGGGCGACGACAGCGGCAGCCGGGGAACTGATTGATTACGGGGCAAAAATTTACACGTATGAACCTGGATTTCTACATGCAAAAACGATTGTCGTCGATCAGGAAATCGCCTCAGTCGGAACGACCAATATCGATGCCCGCAGCTTCAGATTAAATTTTGAAATGAATTCGGTTGTTTACGATCGACGTGTCGCGTCTGAATTAGCGCAACTGTTTGAAGAAGATTGTCTGGTGTGTGAGCGGTTGACGGCGAAAAAATATGCAGAGCGCTCCCGGATGATTAAATTCAAAGAGAGCATTTCAAGACTCTTGTCTCCGATTTTGTAAAGGAAGAAGGAGGATTTGGTAAAGGAACAAGGATGAGAACAGGAAACTGAGAAGAGAAATGGTATAGTGGAACTGAAAAAGACAAAGGAGAGTGAACGTTTTGGCAAAAGCAATCAAATTATTGATCTCAGACATGGATGGTACCGTATTATCCAGCAAACAGAAAATAGAACCGGAAACGATTGCGGCGATTGAAGCGGCAAAAGAACAGGGCATTGATTTTGCGATTGCAACAGGACGAAATTACTTAAATGCAAAAGAATTGACGGATCAGGCAGGAATCACGTGTCCCATCATCGCTTCGAACGGTGCACGCGTTTTGACCGTCGACGGGGAAGAGTTAAGTGCGACGACGTTGACATCGGAGCAAGCCCAGCAGATTTATGGCATCATCAGCCAGTACGAAGTATTTTTTGAGATGTTTTGTGACCAAGGTCTCGTCACGGCACAAGGATCAACGATTGACGCCGCCTATGATTCGCTTAAGGAAATGAGTCAGGAAAGCGACCGGGCGAAGGGTGTCCTCGACTTTTTCCACAATCGTTATTACGTCAATGAAGATGTCAAGATGATTGATGGTTTCCGCTCATTCATTCGGAACCAGGCCGGACAAGTCTTTAAATTCATTTCTTTCTCATTCGATCAAGAGTTGATGAAGAAGATTTGGGAAGAAATCGAACAAAAAGTGGACGGGATTTATGTGACGTCATCCGGTCATGACAACATCGAAGTCATGGCGCTTGGAGCAGACAAAGGAACAGCCGTCAAAACACTGGCGAAGCACCTTGGGGTGGCGATTGAAGAAGTCGCCGTCATCGGAGACAACTTGAACGATGTTCCGATGTTTAAAGTCGCTGGAATGGCGATTGCGATGGGAAATGGACATGACGATGCAAAAGCGATTGCGCATCAAGTGACGAAAACCAACGACGAAAATGGGGTCGGATATGCGATTCGTCAATTGGCCGATCGGGCATGGACGTAACAAGAGAGGGGTAACGGGCATTGTTCAAAGCGTTTAAGGAGTTTGCATTTCGCGGGAATGTGATTGATTTGGCGGTAGGGGTTATCCTGGGGGCTGCCTTCAGTGGCATCATCAAGTCGTTAGTCAACAGCATCTTCATGCCATTGATTGGTATCATCATCGGTGGAATTGATGTCAAAGGGTTGTCCGTCGAGGTCGGGAATGCCAATTTGTTATACGGTCAGTTCCTGCAAGCGAGCATCGAGTTCATCTTGATTGCATTTGCCTTGTTTTTGTTTGTGAAAGGCATCAATGCCTTTCGCCGAAAAGAGGAGACGACGGAAGAAGTCGCAGCTCCGACGACAGAAGAAAAATTGCTCACGGAAATCCGTGATGCACTGGTCCGTCAAAATGATGAACGCATGACATGATAAACAAAAGACTCATTTTTCACCGGACGAGTTCCAGTGGAAAATGAGTCTTTTTTTAAAGAATCGTTAACAGATGATTTTCGGAACAGACTTGCAGGGACAGTTGTTTATCGATGCCCTTATCAAACTGAATCTCGAGAACGTCGTCCATTAAATGAACAATCGTTCCGTCGCCGAAGGATTTATGACGAATTCGCATGTTCTTCTCGACGGCAAGAAGCGGTCCTGCTGGTTTGTCGTTCAAACGTGGAGCATAGCGGGATTTTTTTTGTGCCTTTTGCTCCGGATGGAGAATCTGTCGGATATTGGCGATAAATAAGGATTCTTCGACCGGTTTTGACTTATACCGGTAAGACAACAGATGAAGATCATGGCGCGCACGTGTCATACCGACATAAAACAGGCGGACCGCTTCTTCCATTTCTTCAAGTTGTCCGTCTTTGTAAGATTTGATGTTATCTGAAGACGGAAGGACACCGTTGATTAAATCAATCATGAAGACACGATCGAATTCGAGTCCCTTGGCACTGTGAAAAGTGGATAAGGTGACGGCATTTTGATGTTTATTGGACTTCGCTTGACGCATTAATTGTTCGAGGTGCAAAATCCGTTCTTTAAAGGCAAGAGAGGTCGGAAGATCACTTGCGACATTTTCAATCGTATTGAGCATTTCCAGTAAAAAATCAATGCTGAATCCAAGACTGTCACTCATTTTTTTCAGATTTTTTTCATAACCCAGTTCATTGCGAATCAGTGCCAAAGCAGCAGCAGGACGGGCAGTTTGTATGGCGGTAAAAACGGATTTAATGGTTTTCAGTTGTTTTTTTTGATAAAACTTCATCTCGACATGTTGAATCAACAAGTCAAACACGTTTTCTCCGTTCCGCACTTCATAAAGACGCTGTAATTGAACTTTTGAGATGTATCCTGCAAATTTCGTATGAATTTGCGCCAAAACATCAACATCAGAAGGATCGTTTGCCAGTTCGATGAAATGTAAGACATCCTTTAAAACCCAATGGCTAAAGAATTTGTGGTCAACGTCCTTAATATAAAAAGGGATTCCGGCTAAATCAAGGGCATTCATGATGTTGATCGAGGACGAGTTGTTGCGATATAAAATCGCCACTTCTTTAAAATTCGTTTCCTCGCGTAATTGACGAATGACATACCGCGTTTGGTCTTCGTAAGCGGGCAAAGTTTCCACGGTGATGGCACGTGAAGACGGATTTTCCGTATACATCTTCTTAGGATAACGGACCTTATTACGCTGAATGAAACGATTGGCGGTCTCGACGATTTCTTTAGAGGAACGATAGTTTTGTTCCATATACAATACGGTCGCATCAGGATACGTATCCTTAAAGTGGATAATTTTTGATACATCCGCGCCACGCCAGCTGTACAACGTTTGATCATCATCGGCGACGACACAAAGGTTATTGTGAGGCAACGCCAGTTTTTCGACAAGTTGATGCTGGACTAGAGAAGTATCCTGACTTTCGTCCGTTAAAATATACTCAAAACGCCGTTGGTACGATCTAAGCAGTGCCGCATCTTCTGAAAGGATCGTATTGGCATACGTCAACATGTCATCAAAGTCCATCAGTGGGTGGAGCGGATCCCGCAATTTGAATTGTTCATAAGCGGAGTAAATCTCCGGGAAATGTTTAATGGTCGTTTTTAATGTTTCAATATCTTTCGTTGCCAATAACCGATTTTTAACGAAGGAAATCATTCGCAGTAATTCATCCATCTGATCTTCCGTAATGACGCTCCGATTAATTTCTTGGAAAATCCGGCGAAGAATCATTCGTTTATGCAACGGCTGTTCCGGACGGTGTGTTGCTGTTTTTTCAATGGCTCCTTCGATAATCGTATACTGAAGCCGATGTGTTGCCGCATAATCACGGACGACTTGAAAAGCAAAACTGTGAATCGTCGAGAAGGAAGCCGTTGTCCCGATTAAATGATGAAACCAATCGTGAAAACGTTCTGCCATCTCATGAGCAGCAGCTTTACTGAAAGTTAATCCGAGAATGGATCGGGGATTCACCTTTTTCTCGAGAATCAAATAGGCAATTTTAAAATTCAATGTTGTTGTTTTTCCTGAACCCGGGGAAGCGAGTAATAGGAGCGGACCTCGATCGTGTTCAATCGCTTGGCGCTGGACAGCATTTAGTTTGGTCCCGGTTTCCATCTCCATCCGTTCAAAAAAGTCTGGGGACATCGGTTTATTCACCTCTTACCTTTGTAAACTCAATTTTCTTTTCTTAGTTTAGCATTTTCAGCCGGACAATTGATTAAGTCTACACAAGAAGTGGAATATAAGTAAAGATAAAATCTTTTACAGGAACGTTCCTGAAGCATTGGCTAAAACATCTAGAACATGTAAAATGGAAATAGATGTAAGGGGAGTGTCGTGTCTCCTTGACTAATGGAAGGCGGAAAAAGTATGTCTCAAGTGAAGCTGTTTATGTATACCAACGAACATTATGAACAATGTGATGCGTTTATTCTTCCGGAAGAACAAATCCAATTTACGACATTTCCGACCGAGGTCGTATCGGAAGCGTTAAACAATCCAGATAAGTTTCCTGTCGTCATTAAAAAAGAAAAGGAAGTCGTCGGATTTTTCATCCTGCATTTAAATCCACCGAAAACACACCGGACAGATGAACGCAGTGTCCTGTTGCGGGCTTTTTCAATTGATGCAAGACATCAGCAACAAGGCTATGCCAAAGAAGCAATGATGCAATTACCTGCATTCGTGAATGAGCATTTTCCGGAAGTAACGGCGATTACGTTAGCGGTCAATAAAAAGAATATCGCGGCAAAATCCTTGTACTTCAAAACAGGTTATGTGGATACGCTACAATCTGTCATGGGTCCGATTGGCGAGCAACACATATTAGCCTTTGATCTTCAAAAAGAAACATCACCGCAATGAAAAGCACATTCCTCAGCTGAGCTGTGAGGAATGTGCTTTTTTGCGGGAATCAAAAAGAATTAATGGATTACAGGCTGTAAATGGCCAGATGAGCCGTCGCATCACCTGTCAAAACGATACCTTGACTTGTCGCCTTCGGGAAAATCCGAGCGGAAGCAACAGCTTCTCCGTCATTTAGAAACACTTCGATTGACGAACGATCGACGAAGACCCGTAACGTATGCAATGGTTCAGTCAATACGATAGAACGAGTCGTACCATATTCGAGGGCTGGCACCTCTGCACCTGATTGTCCTCGATCAATTGTGAATTGTTTCGTTTGTTGATTGTACCGCAGAACTGTTTGTTCCTGGTCACTGACCCGGAGCTTCACTTCCAATTGATCAGAGGAAAGTTGCAACTGGGACAGTTCGAGCTCGAAAATCTCTGCTTGTGCAGGCAGGAATTGATCAACCAACTCCAGTTCCTGTTCGTATAACGTTTCTTTACGGAGTGATGTCAGTTCCTGAACGGGTTTTTGACGCAACTGCTGATTTTCGAGTGTCAGTTCTCGGGGTAACGTCAAACCGTGCGCCCAGTTATAACGGTCACTTGGATACGAGATGTCAGGTAACCCCATCCAACCGACAAGAATCCGGCGTCCGTCTGCTGCGAGTGTCGTCTGGGGCGCGTAAAAATCAAATCCGAAATCCAGTTCAACAAAATCTTCATGTTGGAAAGCAAGCTCCGGAAGTGAAAGGGGTTGTCCCATCAAGTATCCGGATTGGAAGATGTTTTGGTAACGATCTCCCTCGCGAGCAATCCCTTGCGGACTGAACAGTAATAGCCCTTTTCCATCAAGTTCAAAATAATCGGGACATTCCCACATGTAACCGAATTGATCGTAACGGGTGACGAGTTCTCCCATCAAGGTCCAGTTTTCCGCATCTTGCGATTGATACATCACTGTACAGCCGGTCAAATCGTCGCGTTGAGCCCCGATGATGCAGTACCATGTATCGTGATGCTGAAACACTTTAGGATCACGGAAGTGCTCGGTATAACCTGTTGGAACGGTTGGAATGGCAGGAGGCAGATGCTTGTCAATCCGACCGTCCGAACGAAGGTGACCGACGATTTGACTTGTGTGTCGTTTCCAATCTACATCCCGTTTGTTTCCTGTGTACATGATATGGACCTGATCATTTTTGATGAAACCACTTCCGGAGTAAGCCCCGTGTGAATCAGGATCGTCGTTTGGAATAAGGGCTGCCCCCTCATCGAACCAGTGCACTAAATCCTTCGAAGTCATGTGGTACCAGTATTTCAATCCGTGGACGGGGCCGAGTGGGAACCATTGGTAAAAAAGATGATACGTGCCGTTGTGGTAAACAAATCCGTTCGGATCGTTCAACAAACCGGTTGGGGGTTGAATGTGAAAAGAAAACCGCCAAGGTGAGTTGCGTACTTCTTCTTTCATGAGTTGATACACTTCCGGTGCAAGATCGGAAAGCGGGCGATAGCGTGCTTCGCGTGTCCACTGATTCATGTTGTCAGCTCCTTGTTGTAAGTAGTTGGGGATTGCTTCTTCTATGCGTTCACATTACGGAGAAGCGGTGATCTTGTCAATGACGCCTCTTCAATGATGGAAGGTCAAGCATCCTTTACCCCGGTGTTTTGAATCGTACAAAGCAATATCTGCCCGGTGAATGACCTGTTCGATGGATTCTTCTGCCGAACGAATGGCGACGCCAATACTGGCTCCAATCAATAAAGTTTGTTGATTCAAAAGATACGGGTAAGAGAGCGTGTGGAAGATATCTTTTCCGTACCGGTCGATATCTTCCGTCGAAATCGGTTCGTTGAGGATAATTAAAAACTCATCGCCACCAAGTCGTGCCGCAAGACCTTCATAACGTAAGGACTTTTGAAGACGGTCGGCAACTTCGATTAACAATAAATCACCCATGGCATGACCATACTGGTCATTGACGGCTTTGAAGCCATCTAAATCAAGATACAGGTAAATCTGATCATGCGTTTTACGAGACAGCCCATCTAAGTAATCAGATAAACCATTCCGGTTCGGCAGACCGGTCAAAGCATCGTGAAGAGCGAGTGACTCGTAAGTCGTCCGTTCTTGCTCGGTATGAGTTAATTTTGTCGTCAGTTCGCGTAAGGCGACGGACAGTACTTCAATCTCACGAATGCCGGTATGTGCCGGAATCGATTTGGATTGATCGTGCTGCATAGCTTCTGCTGCCAATGTTATTTTTTTTAAGGGACGAGTCAACAATCTGGCTACGAACCAACCGATGATAGCCGTCAGCAAAGAAGCAATCAATCCGGCAATCAGGATGTAGTTTCTCAAAGTACTTGCATCTGAAAAGGCAATTTGGCTCGGTTGACGAACGAGAACCGTCCAGCCGAGTCCGTCGTAATTTTTATATCCTTTACTTCCAGCGACACCGGCTAAATATTCTTGGTCGTTTTCCCAGTCGGAGATCCGGTATCCTTTTTGATTTCCGGCTAACCAGGAAGACGGTAAGTTTTTCCCGCGCCACTGCTTCGGACCGAGGAGAACAGTCCGGTTTTGTTTACTGACGATGAAGAATTCGACATCTTTAATCTGCGCCGTAGAACTTTGGAAACTTTGTTCGATTTCCTTGGCCCACTCGAAGCTGAGATGTGCGGCAAGGACACCACTCATTTTTCCGTTCGTGAACAACGGTGTGCTGATATCAACGAATTGCAACGGTTCGCCGCTCGGATTAGGGAGCAACTTGGCCAGTAAAACAGCGTCATGGACATCTCCGATAAACGGCTTTTTTTGTGCTTCCTGAAAGACAGGACGGGCTTTGATCGATTGACCTTCTAATATCTTTCCCGTTGAAGCAACGACTTGACCATTTGGATTCATCACACCAATCCATGAGAAGTCAGGGATTTGTTGTTGTAACTGTTCCAGCGTATTTCGTGTTTCAGACGGATTTTGTCCGTCACGAATCGTCGGCAACGTCCGTAAGACATTGACTTCAGCAGTACGGGACCACATGTAGTGATCCAGTTTATCGGATAACTGATAGGCCGTGGCGGACAACGTCGTTCCTACTTCATCCTGTAGACGGTCTGTTGCGCGATTGCTGATTAAAAATGTCAAGGAAAGTGTCATGACGAAAAAAAGACCGGCAATCAATAAGGCGAGTAAGGCATCAAAACGGATAGAAAATTTCTGCATGCAAAAAACTCCAATTCTACTAATGAGATAAACAGGATGCTTCTCATTATTTTAACATACGATCATCTGACGTTTTCATTTTGATAAAAACTTCGACAGGTTGATGATGACTCGATACGCCCTGCCGTTCGAAGCAAAAACCGAGATGTTCCCAAAAACGACGCCCCGACGTATTCGCAGGCAAGAAGGCTAGTCGAATGACAGGACAATCATGTAAATACTGTTCGTGGAAAAGACGGAAAATCATCGAACCGATGCCCTGGCGATGAAGCCGTTCGGGCATTAAAAACAACCCTATCCAGTTGGAGTGATCGGTTGGGTGTTCCGGTAAATAATCAATGAGGGCCAGTACATCTTCACCGTCAAGACAAAGGAGGCTAATCGTATCGGAGTTAAAAAATTCTTCTTCTAATTCGTGTTCTGATAAAGGAAGTGATCGACCTTCCAGTTGAACATAGTGCGGGTTTTCAGCATAGATGGATTGAATGGTTGGAAAATCTTTTTTTGTCACAGGAACGAATTGAAGTGGCATCGGGGTTCCTCCGGTTAAATAGAGTAGTGAATATCTTTTAGTATACGATTTTGAATTGGAAATGGATTACATAATTGTAAGAATAGGAACTTTTTTACGTTGAATCACGTACACTGAAGTAAGAAGAACAGCAAGAGGAGGAAAAAAGATGCTGAAAATTGAACACGTATCAAAACGTTTAGGCAAAGAACAGATTTTAAAGGATGTCAGCTTTGAAGTGGCGCCAGGAGAAGTGTTTGGATTTCTTGGACCAAACGGGGCAGGAAAAACAACGACCATCCGAATCATTACAGGACTAATGGAACAAGATGAGGGGACAGTCACCGTCAATGGTTTTGACGTCGTCCATGAACGCTCAAAAGCATTGACACAAATCGGTGCTATCGTCGAAAACCCGGCATTCTACACCTACATGACGGGGAAACAAAATCTTGTTCATGCCAAGAATCTGATTCCGGGTCTGACTCAGGTTGACTATGACGCATTAGCGAAACTCGTTGGTCTTGAAGGGAAACTGTCGAAAAAAGTCGGTGAATATTCACTCGGGATGAAGCAACGTCTTGGAATTGCACGTGCTTTGTTACATAATCCGCGGGTTTTGATTTTGGATGAACCGACAAATGGACTGGATCCGGCGGGAATTGCCGAACTGCGCGAATATCTCCGTACAATGGCACGTGAACAGGATATTGCGATTCTGATTTCCAGCCATATGTTAGGTGAGATGGAACAAATCAGTGACCGGTATGCGATCATCGACCAAGGGGTCATCAAATCGGTCGAGTCTGTCCGAAATGAGACGGGAGCCAAAATCATGATTCGTGTTCCGGAAATCAATGTACGCGACGTCATTGAAGCGTTACGGATTGCCAACTATCCGGCAGAACGCTTAAACGATCACATCATTATCACGGCACCTGAAAGTGAGACGCCGGCCATCGCTCGATTGATCGTACCGATTGCCGATCTACACGAACTGACTGTGAAACGGATGACACTGGAAGAACAATTCTTGCAAGTTACGAAAAAAGAGGGGGATTCACATGCTTTCGCTCATACAAAATGAATGGATGAAATGGTGGACGATGAAAAAATCAAAAATCGTCCTGGCGCTATACGTTGCCATCGCGGTTGGACTTGTCATTATCGCGAAAACAAATGATTTTGACTTTACCCGAAGTGATTATTATACGTGGGTTTCGACCATCTTGTTTGGATTGCTCGGTATTATCACGATTGTCTTCACGGCGGAGACGATCGGGAATGAAGTTCGTTATGATACGATGAAACACCTGTTGATGAGTCCGTATTCGCGGATGATGATTTACTTCTCGAAACTGTTGTTTTCGATTTTAATCATGCTTGGTCAATTCATTTTTATCGCCTTGATTACGTATGCCGCATCGTTTGCATTTTCGGAAGCGGGGGAATCCCTCCAGTTGCGCGATACAGTCTTTGCACTCGTCAATCCGGTCTTCACGATTTTCATGACGCTGTTCTTCTCGCTGGTCTTCCGCTCTGTCGGTATGATCATCGGTTTTACCGTGCTGGCCCAGTTCTTTACGTCAATTGCCGGAACGGTGTTACTGGCCTTCAAACCGGAAATCGCAAAATGGATTGTCTTCATGCACCTGGACTGGTCGATGTATTTCAAAGGTGCTTTGACGTACGGTACAGGCGAAGCAATGGGAACGACGCTGACGTTTTCCGTCCTCTTCGTTTTGGCACACATCTTGGTGTTATTCGGCGGATCGATCCTGATTTTCCAAAAAAAATCATATCTTTAAATTTTAAAAAAATCCTGTCTCCACTGTGATGTGACATTCACAGTGGAGACAGGATTTTCTTTGTCAGGTAACACGACGGGTGATGGGGAATGTTTTTTGGAAAAATTCAATTAGCGGACCGTTTAACAACAGAAAGACGAACGTTCCGACACCAATCCCGATCAATTCGTGTTCAACGAGCGACAAAATACTCGCAATCAGGAATGGAATCGCCAGGCTGACCGTTGCACCGATCGAAGTACTTTTGAATCGGCTGATCAATGATTTCATCAAGTAATCGGGCGGCATCAGGACAAAGCCGATCTGCAGATACAGCGCCAGTCCAAGCGAAATCAACGGCATCCCGATGACCATATACAAAATACGTGCCCACAGGGCGATCGGTGTATAGAGGAGCTGGTGAATCGATAAGAAGAAATCAATCGCTGTCCCGAACAGGACGACAAGGGAAAAGCTAAGTAAAATCGTCCACCAACTGAAGCGGCTGCCAAGAAGCAAAGCACTGATGAGTGCAAAAACATGCAGAACGACAATAGCGAGTCCGACGGTCAACGGCGAAATACGAGCTAACGCTTCACTGGCAGATGTCCACGGGGCACTCCCGATGGCGGCCGTGACCATGAAGCTGTTGCCGAGGGCATTGATGAGGATGGAAAATAAATAAATGATGATTCTTTTTTGTTGACTCATGCGAGGCACAGGGGAAAAGCTTCTCCCTATGCTTCTCACCTCCATTTCAAATCAGTATCGTTAAGCTATACCCTAATTTAATCGTTCTTTTCATTTGTTTTCATAAAAAGAGGATTGCGAAAAACATTGCCGAGACGACATACTAAGAACAAATCAAAGAAATGAGGACGCTATATGACGTACTTTGGTCAAAAGATTCTGCCGTCTGTCAGAAAGTTAGAAGACTTTGAAAAAATGTTGAAAAGTCCTTATGAGTACGGTGTACTACTCGAGATGCACGTCTCGCGCTTAAAGGCCGTCTATGAATTGGCACATCGGTATGATAAAAAAATGTTTTTGCATATGGATTTAGTTCAAGGGTTAAAAAACGATGAATTTGCGACCGAATATGTCTGCCAGGAATTAAAGCCCTATGGTGTCATCTCGACGAAGGCAAGTGTCATCGTAAAAGCCCGCCAAAAAAAGGTCAAGACGATGCAACGGATGTTTTTACTTGATTCGAGTTCACTTGAAAAAAGTTATCATCTGATGGAGCGGACGCAACCTGATTATATCGAAGTATTACCGGGATTGATGCCGAAGTATATTGAAGAGGTCAAACGAAAAACCGGAAAACTGGTGTTCGCCGGTGGACTGATTGATACCGTTGAGGAAGTGGAGCAAGCAATCGCAGCTGGAGCATCGAGTATTACGACATCCAATAAAGAGTTGTGGAAATACTTTGAACCAAACAAATGAAAACGCTATGATAAATATCACGTAAATCATTTGACAGCGTTTTCATCGATTGCTATAGTGAAAACAAGTTGATACGAAGTGACGGAGAAATCGGAGATTCACGCTTTCATGCTTTTTGAGAACATTCAAAAAGCCGAGGCGCGAATCTCTTTTTTTGTTGCTTTTTTCACATACAAAGGGGGAAATTATATGTCACCGGTATTAGCAGAGTTTTTAGGGACAGCACTTCTCGTGGCGTTCGGGAATGGTGTCGGAGCAGGTGTCACATTATCGAAATCCTACGCGAAAGATGCCGGCTGGATCGTCATTACGTTAGCTTGGGGTTTTGCGGTGGCACTCTCTGCCTATGCAGTCGGTCAATTCAGTGGCGCACACTTGAATCCGGCCGTAACACTTGGTCTTGCTTTTGACGGATCATTTGCTTGGGCGGATGTTCCGGGATACATCGTGGCGCAAATATTAGGCGGGATTGCTGGAGCGAGTATCGTATTCGTTCACTACTTGCCACACTGGGCAGAAACGAAAGACCCGGCGGCAAAACTGGGTGTTTTCGCGACATCGCCTGCGATTCCACATACATTTGCGAATGTCATGAGTGAATTGATTGCGACGTTTTTACTCGTCATTGGGATTTTATCAATTGGAGCCAATACGTTTTCAGACGGTCTGAATCCATTAGTCGTCGGTGTCTTGATTGTCGGTCTCGGGATGTCGTTTGGGGGGACGACGGGATACGCGATGAACCCTGCACGTGATTTAGGTCCACGGATTGCGCATTTTATCCTGCCGATTGCAGGAAAAGGTTCTTCTAACTGGGGTTATGCATGGATTCCGGTGCTCGGTCCAGTTCTTGGCGGAAGTCTTGGTGGATTGTTTTACCGATCCGTCTTCTCCGGGAAAGATACACCGGCATTTGTGATTGTCGGACTTGTGACAATCGTCATATTAGGTTTATGCTATAAATTCGGTGTTCGTCCGAATAAATCAACGTCAGTGAAGTCGAAGTCAGCTTAAGCTTAACTTACTAGATACAAAGGATGGGGAAGAGATGGAGAACTACATTTTGTCATTAGATCAAGGAACAACGAGTACACGGGCGATTTTATTCAACCGTTCCGGAGAAATCGTTCATTCCGCACAACGTGAGTTTACGCAGTACTTTCCAAAACCAGGTTGGGTCGAACACAATGCCAATGAAATTTGGGGAAGTGTCCTTGCGGTCGTTGCAACCTGTTTAACGGAAGCCAACGTCAAAGCGACACAAATCGCTGGAATCGGCATTACGAACCAACGGGAAACAGCGGTCGTCTGGGAGAAAGAGACTGGAAAACCGATTCATAATGCAGTTGTCTGGCAATCGAGACAAACAGCTGAAATTTGTGAAGAGTTACGGAGTGCAGGACATGCCGAATTGTTCCGTGCAAAAACAGGTTTGTTGATTGATGCCTATTTCTCCGGAACGAAGGTCAAGTGGATTCTTGATCACGTTGAAGGTTCCCGGGAACGGGCAGAACGTGGTGAACTGTTGTTTGGAACGATTGATACCTGGTTGATTTGGAAGTTGTCAGGCGGTAAAGCCCATGTCACGGATTATTCCAATGCCAGCCGGACGTTGATGTATAACATCCACGAGCTGAAATGGGATGACGAATTACTTCAGCTCCTCGATGTTCCAAAAGCCATGCTTCCTGAAGTCCGTCCGTCTTCTGAAGTTTATGCGCATACAGCTGGCTATCACTTCTTCGGTGAATCGGTTCCGATTGCCGGAGCTGCCGGAGATCAACAGGCCGCTTTATTCGGTCAAGCTTGTTTCGAAAAAGGAATGGCGAAAAACACATACGGAACAGGATGTTTCATGTTGCTGAATACGGGCGACAAAGCTGTGACATCGGAACACGGTCTCTTGACGACGATTGCGTGGGGAATCGACGGAAAAGTCCAGTATGCGCTCGAAGGCAGTATTTTTGTGGCAGGTTCAGCGATTCAATGGTTACGAGATGGTCTTCGCCTGATTAACGATGCGAAGGAAACAGAAGCTTACGCGACGCGTGTGACGTCTTCAGACGGGGTCTACGTCGTTCCTGCATTCGTCGGTCTCGGGACACCGTACTGGGACAGTGATGTCCGTGGTGCAGTCTTCGGTCTGACGCGGGGAACGGAAAAAGAACACTTCATCCGGGCGACACTTGAATCGCTGGCATATCAGACGCGTGACGTCTTGACAGCGATGGAACAGGATTCCGGAATCGAAATGTCTGCCTTACGTGTCGATGGTGGTGCCGTTAAAAATGATTTCCTCATGCAATTCCAGAGTGATATCATCCAAGCACCGGTCGAGCGTCCGGAAATTAATGAAACGACGGCCCTCGGGGCAGCATATCTTGCAGGACTAGCTGTTGGATTCTTTGAGAATCAAAAACAGATTTCAGCCCACTGGAAGATGGATCGTCGCTTTGAGATGGATATGGCGGAAGCAGAGAGCGAAGATCTTTACGCTGGATGGAAAAAAGCTGTTCAAGCGGCGATGTTGTTTAAATGATGTGACATATGTTATATTAGGTACAAGTTAATAAACCGGTCGGAGAATATGGAGAGACCACAGCAACAGTTGACACCGTCAGTCTGTTTGTTGTGGTCTCTTTTTTTTCGAACCCATACAGGAGGAACTATTCATGGCAAACCAACAATTTTCAAGCAAAAACCGTGCAGAGGTCTACAATCGATTAACGCGTGAAGAACTTGATCTACTTGTCGTAGGTGGAGGAATCACGGGAGCTGGGATCGCACTTGATGCCGCGTCACGTGGCATGAAGATTGGACTCGTTGAGATGCAAGACTTTGCAGCGGGAACGTCAAGCCGTTCAACGAAATTGGTTCATGGTGGTTTACGTTATTTGAAACAATTCGAAATCCAAATGGTTGCCGAAGTCGGGAAAGAACGGGCCATCGTTTATGAAAACGGACCACACGTTACGACACCGGAATGGATGTTGTTACCGATGCATAAAGGCGGTACGTTCGGACCGTTCAGTACGTCAATCGGGTTACGTGTTTATGATTTCTTGGCAGGCGTTAAGCGTTCAGAGTGGCGTTCGATGTTGTCGGCAAAAGAAACATTGGCAAAAGAGCCGCTTGTGAAACAAGACGGTCTAAAAGGCGGCGGCTACTACGTTGAGTATCGGACAGATGATGCCCGTTTAACGATCGAAGTCATGAAAGAAGCAGTTGCTCACGGAGCACGTGTCGTCAACTACACGAAAGCGGAAGAAATTCTGTATGAAAACGGAAAAGTCGTCGGAATGCGTGTGACGGATCTCGCGACAGGAGACGTACATGAAATTCGTGCGAAGAAAGTCGTGAATGCAACCGGTCCTTGGGTCGATGAATTGCGTGAAAAAGACGGTTCGAAAGTCGGAAAACAACTGCGTTTGACAAAAGGGGTTCACGTCGTCATCGATCAGTCAAAATTCCCGCTGAAACAAGCAGTCTACTTTGATACACCGGATGGCCGGATGATTTTTGCCATTCCACGCGACGGAAAAGCTTATGTTGGAACAACAGATACGTTCTTTGACAAAGACACATCACATCCGAAGTTTACAGTCGAAGATCAAGAGTATGTCCTCGATGCGATTCATTACATGTTCCCTGAAGTGAAAGTGACAGCGGAAGATGTAGAATCAAGCTGGGCTGGTGTTCGTCCATTGATTTATGAACAAGGAAAAGACCCGTCTGAAATTTCGCGGAAAGACGAAGTATGGCAGTCTGAATCCGGTTTGATTACGATTGCCGGCGGAAAACTGACTGGCTATCGTAAAATGGGTGAGCATGTCGTTGACCTTGTCGCCAAATTATTAAAACAAGAAACAAACCGTGCCTATGCACGGTGTGCAACAAAAAACATGCCGATTTCAGGCGGTCATGTCGGAGGGGCAGCTGGATACGCGAAGTTCTTGAAATCACAAGCACCAGCAAACGGATTAACATCAGAAGAAGTGTTATTCCTTGCGAAACGATATGGCTCAAACGTGCCGGTCGTTCTTGAATATGCGGCAGCGTATGATGCGGCTGAAACAGAATTACCGCGTGATGTCTATGCACAGCTTCATTACGGAATCAACCACGAAATGGTGGCACGTCCAATCGATTTCTTCATCCGACGTACTGGCGCTGTCTTCTTTGATATTGCTTGGGCACGTCAGTATAAAGAAGCGGTCATCAAAGAGATGGCTCGTCACTTGAACTGGACACCTGCGCAAACAGCAGAGTATACAAAAGAACTCGATATCGAAATTGAGGATGCGGCTCACGCACTCGTCACAGAATAAATACTTGTTCGACAAAAACTCCTTTGCTTTCGGCAAAGGAGTTTTTTGCTGTCATATGAAATCAGATTCATTGCAAGCAAACGTTCGGGCGATTATGCTAAACGTACATGATATCTATATGAAGGAGATGGAACAAGATGAAAGTAGAAGTCTGGTCAGATTACGCATGTCCGTTTTGTTATATCGGTAAAAAACGTTTGGAAAAGGCAATTGAGGCAAATGGTGCAACGAACGTCGAGGTAGAGTTCAAAAGTTTTGAGCTTGACCCGGCAGCACCTGAAACACCGACGATGGGGCTGTATGAAATTTTAGCGGCGAAGTACGGAACATCCGTTGAACAAGCGCGATCAATGTCACAAGGAGTCGTTGATTCCGCGAAGACAGACGGTCTGACATACGAAATGGATCGTGTCATTCCGGCAAACACATTTAAAGCTCACCGCCTGACTCAACTCGCTAAAAAACATGATAAAATGGATGAAGTATCAGAAGGATTGTTCCAAGCCTATTTCATGAACGGTGAAAATTTAAATGATGATTCGATTTTGACGCGGATTGCGACCGAAGCTGGACTGGAGACAGCAACCGTCGAGGCATTTCTCGCATCTGACGAATCTTCTGATGAAGTACGTCAAGAAGAAGACATGGCTCGTGAACTAGGTGTGACCGGTGTACCGTTCTTTGTATTCGACCGGAAGTATGCGATTTCAGGAGCACAGCCTGTTGAAGCCTTCAGCCAAGTGTTGGACCGGATGCAGCAGGAACAAAAGGTAGAAATCGTAGCTGAAGGTGATGCCTGCGGAGTCGACGGCTGTAACTAAATTTGCTTGTTAAAGGAGTACATGAAACTTATGAAATTCATTTTCCATCCAGATATCCACGATGCACGGATCAATCTTGCTGTCGAGGACTTTATTTTAAATAATTTAAATGTCAGCGAAGAAGATTATTTCCTGTTCTACATCAACGGTCCGTCGATTATCGTCGGTAAAAACCAAAATACGAACGAGGAAGTCAACTTAAAATACGTTGAGGAAAACGGGATTCATGTGGTTCGTCGCCTGTCAGGCGGCGGTGCCGTTTACCACGATCTCGGCAATCTGAACTTCAGTTTCCTGACGAAAGATGATGGAGATTCATTCAACAACTATAAAAAATTCACGGAGCCGGTCGTAAAAGCACTGCACAAATTGGGTGTCGAAGCAGAGCTTTCCGGTCGTAATGACATTCATGTCGGAACCCGTAAAATCAGCGGAAACGCACAGTTTACGACAAAAGGCCGGATGTTCAGCCATGGTACATTGATGCTTGATTCGAACATTGAAGAAGTCGTCAATGCATTGGTCGTCAGTGAAGAAAAAATGCGCTCAAAAGGAATCAAATCGGTCCGCAGCCGGGTCGCGAACATTTCGGAATTTTTGACAGAGCCATTGACGATGGATGAATTCGTCGAACATCTCCTTGAATCGATTTATGAAGGAAAAGAGATGGAACGTTACGTCTTAACGGATGAAGATTGGGCAAAAGTTCATGCGATTTCAGCGGAACGTTACGGAAATTGGGATTGGAATTTCGGTAAATCACCGAAGTTTGATGTGATCCATAAAAAACGATTCCCGATCGGAACGATTGATTTCCGGTTGAATGTGAAAAAAGGAATCATCGAGGAAGCGAAAATTTACGGAGACTTCTTCGGGGTTGAGGACGCGTCAGAAATCGCCCGGGCATTAGAAGGAAAACGGTATGACCGGTCTTCGTTACGCGAAGTCTTGAGTCAGTACGAATTAAAGAAATATTTTGGTGCCGTGGAGCTGGACGAAGTGCTTGACGTTTTAGCATAAGCTTTTTTGGGAAAACTCTCTCTATCAACTTGCATAGGGGGAGCTTTTTTCATGGGCTACAATAAAGATAACTTTTTAGAGGGTACATTAAACGACTTCATCAATTTTGAAAAAGTTTCCGAGGGACTACCGAAAACGGAAGATCAACAGCCGTTGCCGTATTATGAGCGGGACGATTACCGTGCTGCCGGAAAATTAAAAGGGAAAGTCGCAATCGTGACAGGTGGGAATTCAGGAATTGGACGGGCCATCTCGATTGCTTATACATTAGAAGGTGCTAAAATCGTCATCGCGTTTTACGGCGACAAAGAAGGTGCCGAAGAAACAAAAGCCCGTCTCGAAGAACTCGGTGGCGAAGTGTTACTTTCGCAAGGAGACATCGGAGACGGTGCCTATTGTGAAGAACTCGTCAAAAAAACCATCGACCGTTTTGGTCGTCTTGATATCGTCGTCAACAATGCCAGTATGCAAAAACCGGAAGATTCGTTGCTCGACATCACGGATGAGTCCATGGAAAAAACATTCAAAACGAATATTTTCGGAATGATGCGTTTAGCACGCGCCGCCTTACCTCACTTGACGCTCGGCTCAGCCATCATCAATACGACTTCTTCGACAGCGTATGAAGGAAACTCACTGTTAATCGATTATTCGTCGACAAAAGGAGCCATCGTCAGCTTTACACGCAGTCTGTCGATGAACCTTGCGAAACAGGGAATCCGTGTCAATGCGGTTGCACCGGGTCCGATTTGGACACCGTTGATCACAGATACATTCCCTGATGAATCTGTAAAAACATTTGGTAAAAATACACCTATGGATCGTCCTGGACAACCGGCAGAAATGGCTTCAGCCTATGTCTTCTTAGCTTGTAACGATTCAAGTTATATGACCGGTCAAGTCCTGCATCTAAACGGTGGCGTCATCGTTAACGGTTAAAAAGAAAGAACGTGAAAACGTTTCCATAAAATGCTACACTATCCATACAGGCGGACACGTCATGTATGGATTTTTTTTGCATTAAAAATGAACGGTTATTCATTCGAAGGGGGAAGCTAGTTATGATGGGATTGATTCATTCGGTGGAAGAAACGGCTCGGCAACGTCCGGATAGCATCGCCTACGTATTTGAAGATGTCGCAGTCAGTTATCGTGAATTTGTTGAGAAGTTTCACCGGGCCGCCGGAGCACTCGAGTCACATGGAATTCGAAAAGGGGATCACGTTGCTCTAATACTTGGGAATAGTCCGGCTTTCTTGATTGGTTATTATGCTGTCATGAAGCAGGGAGCGGTTGCCATCCCGATCAATCCGACCTATACGCCGGATGAACTCGGTTACATCTTAATGAACGGGGATGTCAAAGGAATTCTAGGAATCGCACCTCTCGTTGAAGCGGCAAAAGAGCGATTGGTTCATTTACCGCATCTTGCCGTCGTCGTCTCCGTTCCGTTTAACGGTCAAGTCGGTCCTGAAGAACACCTTGGAAATGTTCAGTTCACGACGCTTGAACGTTGGTTAGAGATTGAACATCCGATTCAAGAAGTGACGTATGAAATGGATGAGACCGCCGTCATCCTGTATACGAGCGGGACGACAGGGAAACCAAAAGGAGCGATGTTATCACATCGAAACCTGACTTCCAATGCACGTTCCATCGGGGAATACTTACATGTCTCGGAACAGGACCGGACACTCGCTGTGTTACCGATGTTTCATGTCTTTTGTTTGACGGTCGTCGTCAATGCGTCACTGGCACACGGGGCGACGGTTATCATCGCCTCTCGTTTTTCACCACAGGAGACGTTTGAACTGGCGAAAAAAGAACAGGTAACGATTTTTGCTGGTGTACCGACGATGTATAACTTCCTGTTACAGACAGTAAAAGCGCATCCGGAATATACAAGTGCGTTTGACTCGATCCGGTTGTTCGTTTCAGGTGGAGCCAGTTTACCGGTGCCGTTGCTTCAAGCATTTGACCAAACCTTTAACTGCCATATCCTTGAAGGATACGGTCTGTCAGAAGCTTCTCCCGTCACCTGTTTCAATCCTTTGGATGGTGTGCAAAAGCCAGGATCGATCGGACCTTCGATCATCGACGTTGAAAACAAGGTCGTCGACGAGCTCGGACAGGAAGTTCCGATTGGTCAAGTCGGAGAATTGATCGTGCGTGGTCCGAACATCATGACCGGATACTACAAAATGCCTGAAGAAACACAAGCGACGCTAAAAGAAGGATGGCTCTACACCGGTGATTTAGCAAGACAAGACGAGGATGGATACTTTTATATCGTCGACCGGAAAAAAGATATGATTATCGTCGGCGGATATAATGTCTATCCCCGTGAAGTCGAGGAAATCTTATATCAACATCCATCGATTGTCGAAGCAGCTGTCATCGGTATACCGGATGAAGAAATGGGCGAAGCAGTGAAGGCGTTTGTTGTCTTGCGTGAACCGTTGACCGAAACGGAAGTCCTCGATTTCTGTGCCATTTCACTCGCAAAGTATAAGTGCCCGACACGCATTGAATTCATTGATCAATTGCCACGGAATACAACCGGTAAGATTTTACGGACTGTATTAAAAAAACAACCAACCAATTCATAATTTAAATATAGCAAAAAGAACTTCAGGTTTCTGAAGTTCTTTTTGCGTGCATATAGGTAAGGAGGGGGAGAGGAAATGAATATTGCTTTAATTGCACATGATGAAAAAAAAGACGAGATGATGATGTTTACACGGGCGTATGAAGCTTATTTTGACAAAAATACTTTATATGCCACAGGTACGACAGGACAACGAATCATGGAGGCAACAGGATTAACGGTCCACCGCTGTAAATCGGGACCGCTTGGAGGAGATCAGGAAATCGGAGCGATGGTCGCTCGGGGAGAAATTGATATCGTCATTTTTCTGCGGGATCCTCTGACGGCCCAACCGCATGAACCGGACGTATCGGCTTTGATCCGATTGTGTGACGTCTATGATTTACCACTTGCGACAAATGTCGGAACCGCCGAAATCTTGATTAATGGGTTGGAACAGGGAGCGTTTCAATGGCGTGATATCATTCGGAAACGTCATGAAGAAGAACAACGGAAATTTTTAACCGATTAATTATCTGAGAATGCTTCTCATTTTCTATCAAGCATGATATAGTCATCTTGAGGATGATACTGATTATCAATTGCGATAGAAAAGGGTGGCGAAAACAATGGAGATTATTTTAATGGCTGGTGTAACCGTCTTACTTGGTGGCGGTGCCACGTTCCTGACACACGTAGTGAAAACGGAACGCCGTCATGTATCGGCAAACACAAAAACACATGTAGAACGTGCGACATATCCATCGTTGCGCCTTGTAAAATAATTAGTTCTAATGTACGCCGCTCTTTTCTTCAGAAAAGAGCGTTTTTTTGTATAATTTTAGATTCTCCCATAATTCTGCGGAAATCCTTTGTTACACTGAAAAAAAAGAACTTAAGCAGGAGTGATGATGATGCATACGATTTATTTAGTTGACGATGAGGTGAACTTGAACCGCGTCTTGGTCAAGTATTTGGAGCAGGAAGGTTGGCAAGTAAAATCGTTTACATCAGGGGAAGCGGCAGCATCTGCCATCATTGAAAAACCTGATTTGTGGATACTTGACATCATGTTGCCGGATTTGGACGGTTTTCAGTTGATCAAACGGATTAAAGCGCACGACGAAACGACACCGGTCATCTTTATTTCGGCCCGGGATGAAGACATTGATAAAATCATTGGACTGGAGATGGGATCGGACGATTACATCGCTAAACCGTTTTTGCCGCGGGAACTGGTTATTCGTGTAAAGAAAATTTTAGCACGTGCGTATGCGATGCCTAAAACCGGTCTTATCCGGTACGGAGACTACACGATTTATCCGGAAAAGCGAGTTATTGAAGAAAATGGTCAAGAGATTGATTTGACCTCAAAAGAATATGATTTATTGATTCTGTTTGCCACACAAATCGGAACACCGATGTCCCGGGAACAAATTTTAGTGAGCGTATGGGGCGACGATTATTTCGGATCAGACCGTGTCGTCGATGACTTGGTGCGGCGAGTCCGGAAAAAGTTATCAAAGCTTGAGCTCGAGACGATTTATGGGATCGGATACCGTCTGGTGGCTGCATGAAAAATCGGAGTCTGGGTTTTCAAATCTGGGCGATGTTCCTGTTGGTCATTGCAACACTCTCCATTGTCATATTAGTCGTCATGCGGTCGTCGATTGGTAACTTCATCGATGAGCAGGTCTATGCGACGTTAGAAAACAGTGAAGTCTTTTTTTCGGAAGATGCCTCTGTCATCGAGATGTTACAAGACAATCCGATTGAATTCGATCGACGGAAACAGGAGTCACGCTCGGTCAATGTCTTATTGTTATCGAAAAATGGAAAGTTGTATTATGGCGGGGCACCGCAACAGCTGGTCAATCAAATGTATCGTGATGCCATTGATCAAGAAAAAGAAATGCAAAAATACACGACTCGTCTGGATAAAGAAGATGTCTATTACAGTATTTTAAAGATGGAGATTAAAGGGGAAACCTATTACCGTGTTTCGTACGTCTGGGATGCCTATCGTCAAGAACTGATCACCCAGCTGTTTTCAAAGATTGGTTGGGTTGTTGCGATTGTCAGTATCTTGACTTTGTTCATTGCCTTTTGGCTCGCAAGACGACTGACCCATCCCTTAATCGAGATTGAGCGGGCGGTCGGTAAGATTGCGGCCCAGAAGTGGGATACACCACTACCTCTAGACAGAGGCGATGAAATTGGACGATTGGCCCGGTCAGTCGATGCGATGCGAATGGATTTAGAAAAACAGGATAAAGCGCAAAAATCCTTACTTCAAAATATCTCACATGATTTGAAAACACCGATCATGGTCATTCGTAGTTATGCCCAGTCGATTTCGGATGGAATTTATCCGGATGGTGATTTGACAGGTTCTGTTTCCGTCATCGAAGAAGAAGCGGAACGATTGGAGAAAAAAGTCGCAGCTTTGTTGTATGTAACGAAACTTGATTATTTTGAACTGGATCGTTCAACATGGGATCATGTGGATTTGGACCGGATGGTTCACTTGCTTCAAAAACGGTTTGTTGGCACGAAAGCATTGACGTGGAAAATTTCCGGCGAAGCGGGTATCGTGTTAGGTGAAGGGGAACAGTTACGTGTAGCATTGGAAAATGTATTGGATAATGCGATTCGTTATGCGGAGTCTACGATTGAGATTCGTCTGTCCGGTACAAGGCAGTCTGCGACAGTCGAAATCCTTAATGACGGTCCGCCGTTAGAAACGTCCTCTCCGCTGTTCCATCAATTTTCGCGTGGAAAAGAAGGCAAGTTTGGTCTTGGGTTATACATTGTTAAACGGATTGTCGAACGGCATGAAGGAGAAGTGACAATTGATAATCTGATTGCGGGAAATGAAGAAAATAAAGTTTGCGTAAAATTTAATTTTCCAAGACATTTTGAGGAAGAAACAGCCGGAAAAAAATAAGATCTTAAAAAACGAGATAGCCATATCTCGTTTTTTATTTTGGGAAATAACGAGGTCCTTCAGACGAAGTCGTTTTGAATTTGATATAACCATACTAATACAAGAAGGGAGAAATCAGAATGCGACATAAAATTACGGAAGAAACATTAGCCCTTGTACCAAAATATGGTCCATACGGTGAACCACAAACTTTACTTATTCAGGAACAGTCAGAAATCGTGTTAGAAGGCCATCCAATCAAGTTGATTGAAGAATCTTGCTTGTATTTTGGATCCTCGATGCGCGGAAGAATTGAAGCGGCTCGACATATCCTGGGACCGAACCGAAAGACACCGGTTTTAATTGATTGGAAGGCCCAAACGATTTTCTTCCCGACGACTGCGAAGGAGAAGGCAGAATGTATTTGGATTAATTTTAAGCAGATGAAAACCGTTCAAAAAAAGGGTGATACCGTTCAAGTGGAATTTCAAACAGGACAACGGATTGATACGGATGCCTCGGCTTACAGCATCGAACGGCAACGGATCAAAACACTGGAATTGGCTTACGAAATGCAACGGAGATTTCAAGAAGAACGGCCGATGACGTTTAATAAAGCACGATAAGTGGAACAATCTAACAGGAATCACTACTTAATGCAGCGAATAGACAGTAAAGTGCGAGAGAGAGAATTAAAGGGAGGTGAAGCGGTCGAAAGACCGCTACACGATGAATGAATCATATGAATGGTTAAACCGCAGAAAATTACAACCTGGATTTGGTGTGAACGGCGGACGTCGTTTTATCAGTTCACGTATCGTTCGTCCGGAAAATACGCCGGGGAAACGAGTCAAAGGTGTCAAGCGCGCCCGTCAACTTGTTGTCGACGAGTCAGGTAATCGACGTTGGGTGACGAAACGAATCGTCGTAACGGATGCCGCAAAACACATGACAATCAACCGTCGTGCATCGGTTGCTCAGAAAGAGGTCACGGAATCTCGTTTGGAGCAAGTGAAACAAAAATTGACGTCGAAAAAAGTGCTATTACCTGTACTAGCAGCAACAGGTTTGGCAGTTGCCGGTGGAGTATTGGCCTACGTCATGCGTCGGAAAAAACGAAATACAAAAGAACAGTTATAATCTAAAGCAGATGACGAATCGTCTGGATACAGTAAAAGCCGTGCTCTCCCCATGAATGAGGGTAGCACGGCTTTTATGTGATGAAGACTGCAGTTTCTTATAAAAAACGTTTACGAATCGATGTCGCAAGAGCCTTTTCAGAAATTTCTTCTAGTTCTTTTTGGTTGGTTGGATCGAAACTGTCATTATAGAATCGACCAACGAATTCGACTCGATCATAATCGAGTTCTTTGAAAATCAAATGTTTATGATCATCGTAGAAGACAACCCGGTAATAATCAGATCCACGTTCAAGCGTCACAAGTGCCCGAATATGTTCTAAACGTTTTTGTTCATCTGACTTTTCTTCTTCAACAGGTTCTTCTGTCGTTTTAGCTGCTTCAGCCTGTTCGAGTGCGCTTTTTACCAATTCACTCTTTTTATCTTGTTCTTCAGTCATAGTTATCGCCTCCAATTCTTATTTTACATTGAAATGTACCGATGAGAAAGAAAAATCCCTCATCCGTTCTGATGAGCATCACAAATTCGAAGAACATTGAAGGCACCGATTCGTAAGCGTTCGATTAAACGCGTCGCTGCCTCTGCATTCTCGATAGTGTCCTCGATGGTCAGTGTCATCAATTCAATCCATCGGATAGCATGTATTTCTTTGATGGGCAAAAGACGGTGAATCATGGACAGATTCATCCGTTCATCATACACATCATATTGTTTTGGACCACCTGTAAGGTGAATCAAAAATCGGACTTGAGCTCGTTCGACACGTTGGCGGTCCGGTGGGAATAACGGACGGAGAACATCATCTGTATACACACGATTGTAGAATCGTGTGACAAGCTGTTCGAGTACGTCTTTTTGACCAAGGTCTTCGTAGAGCATGACTGTCCCTCTTTCCGTTCAAATCTGATGAAGACACCTATTATCTCAATCTTTACCCACTTTTTGCAACTCCACACGAATCAATCGACATATCATCTGAACTGGACAGGAAGAGGAAGGAAAGAAAAATGTATTTTTGATTTAAAACGGACGTTTGTTCGTATTTATGAGATAATGATACATATGATAACGTCTAGGAGGAGAGGTCCTGTCTGTTATTTTCAGCACTCATTTCATATGAGAGGACAAAAGCGGCATAAAGCTCCTCGATATTAATTAAAGGAGGTGAAGGTCGGCCCACCTGATGTTACAACCACAGGTGTCCGCTGATCTGACACAATGAATTACATGCATTTAGGTCGTGCCGGTACAGGCAAGACCACAACATTAATTGAGCAGGTAATTGACCGGTTAGCTGAGCAACCGCTTGGTCCATCCATCTATTTCATCGTACCGGATCAGATGTCTTTTGAGATGGAACGACGTATCGCGACGGATCCACGGCTGTCGGGTCTTGTCCGGATGGAAGTCATGAGTTTACGCCGGTTTGCTTTCCATATCATCCGGGATCATGGAAACCAGGCGATTCCCTTTTTAGACGAGACCGGGACACAGTTATTACTGCGTCAAGTTGTTGAAGAAGCGGAAGAAGAATTGAAGATTTTTAAACGGACAAAAAATATGCCCGGTTTTTATAAAGGATTGGACGAATTGATTGCCTCGTTTAAACGATCTTTAGTCAACCCGGATATGTTGCGTCAAATCAGCAGTGCATCTCCCGAACGCTCACCGAAATTAAATGATTTAGCACTGATTTACGAGCGCTTTACTGAACGAATCTCAAATAAGGCGCTTCATGCGGACGATTATTTCACGACATTGATTGAGCTGTTACCGAAAGTTGATTTAAGTGATGTTGCGGTCTTCGTTGATGGCTTTTATGAATTTTCGTTGCAGGAACAACAGGTCTTACTGCGATTGATGGAATTGACGAAAGAGATGCACCTTAGCTTTACACTGGATGTCGAAGACGTCTATACGAAACAGTCTGAGTTTGGTGTGTCACAACGCTGCTATATGCAGTTGATCGAACAGATGAAAGAACGACAGATTGCGCATGAAGACATTTATTATGAACAGACCGTTAAATTTCAGACGACAGGATTACAGATGCTTGAACAAGCGTTACTGTCACCCGGATACCCGGCGACGGATGACGAAGTGAACGGGTTGACGCTTTCTGCCGCAGTTAATCGTCAAGTTGAGACGGAAGCTGCTGTCAGAAAGGCGATTCAACTTGTACGTCATGAAGGATATCGTTTCAAGGACATCGCGTTTCTTGTCCGCCACCTGGAACCGTACGCCGATCATTTGGAACGTGCTTTTCAACTGTATGAAATTCCGTACTTCTTGGATCAACGGGAATCGATGGTCCATCATCCGATTGTCGAATTAGTCCATGCCGTCCTTGAAATCGTCATGACGGGATACCGGGAAGAATCTGTTTTTCGTCTGCTGAAAACAGAGCTGATTCCACTTCCGGCAGAGGATTCACGATTAGCACTTGATCGTCTGGAAACATTTGTCCTGGAGCGGGGAATCAAAGGTTCGATGTGGAAAAAACCTTGGCAATTGAAACGGCGTCTAGCTGATGAAATCAGTTTAACGGATGCTGAGTTACAAGAAGAACAGGAACTGAACGAATGGCGTCAATTCCTGGTCGAAGCAATCGAACCACTGGAGAAGCGATTTAAAGCCTCTAAGACGATGAGTGAATACACACGGGCGTTATACCGTTTCTTGGAAGAACATCACTTGACAGACCGGTTAACGGTTTGGAAGCAACAAGCACTTGAAGTCAATGAACTCAACCAAGCACGAGAACATGACCAGGTGTACGAAGCGGTACTGCATCTCTTTGAACAGTTGGAAGCTGCTGCACCGGAAGCTACATTGACGACAGAACTATTCGTCCAGATGGTCGAGACAGGACTTGAAAGTCTCCGCTTCTCCCTGGTCCCGCCTTCGCTCGATCAAGTGATTGCGACGGATTACGTCCGGGGACGTTTACAACAGGTGAAAGTGGTCTTTTTACTCGGGGCCAATGACGGATTGATTCCACTCGTAGAAGATCAGTCTAAATTGCTGTCAGAGGGAGATCATGACTTCCTCCACGATCAAGGCATTCCGGTAGGTAAAGCATCTCTGGACGTATTTGACGACGAATTGTATTACCTCTATCAAGGGGTGACGGCGCCAAGTGAATCTTTGCATATCAGTTATGCGCTTGTTGACGAGGATGGAAAAGCACTTCAGCCGGCATCGATCGTTAAGCAGATCAAACATCAACTGCTGCAAGATCGTCCGGTAAAAACATATTTTGCAGAAGCCGGGGATCATGCGCCTGATGATCAACTTCAGTTCGTGACGAGTCCAGAACGGGCGGCAGCGGCAGCGGCAATCGAATTGAGACGACTGCAACGTCGTTATCCGATTCAACAATCTTGGTTTGATGTGTACAATCGTTTGCTCGAAAACGGTCGGGGCCGCGAACGAATGGCGCTGTTCTCCAATGCTTTGTTTTATCAAAATCACGCAGAACCGTTGCCGGATGATCTGGCTCGTAATCTGTATGGTGACACCATCAAAGCTAGCGTCTCCCGGTTCGAGACCTACAATGCATGTTCCTATAAACACTTTGCCCGGTATGGATTGCGGTTGAAAGAACGGAAATTATATAAATTCGAAGCGCCGGACATCGGGAACCTGTTCCACGGGGCACTCAATGATTTGTCGGTGAACATCAAAGCTTCAGGAAAACGCTGGCGTGAACTGGATGACCAATCGTGTAGTGATTTCGCGAAAGAAGCTGTCGAGAAGGTGACACCGGAAATTCAAAATGCGATTTTGATGAGTTCGAACCGTTTTGGATACATCAAGAAAAAATTAACGGACGTCGTCGAACAAACCGCAAAAATGCTCGTCAAACAAGCGGAACGCTCTGAGTTCGAACCTGATTTATTTGAAATCAGTTTTGGTAACGCCATGTTTCCGCCACTTCGATTCACATTACCGGATGGTACCGAAATTGAATTCACCGGTCGAATTGACCGGGTGGATCAGGCGACGATTGGCGATCAACTATACGTCCGGGTCATAGATTATAAATCGAGTGCCAAAGAGTTGGATTTTGCAGAAATCTATTATGGTTTGGCGATTCAAATGCTGTTGTATCTAAAAACAGTCGTTGAACAGTCGGAAGTTCTATTTAATCAGCAGGCAAAACCGGCCGGAGCCCTGTATTTCCACGTCAAAAACCCAATGATGCGTGGAGATTTGTCGGCGGATGAAATCGAACGGAACCGGTTATTGCTCGAATCGTATCAAATGCAAGGCGTCATCGTTGAAAATGATGAAGTATTACGGGCAATGGATCAGATTGCGTACGATGAACGTAAAAAGTCACCGCTCGTTAAAGTGACGTTTACGAAAACCGGTCTTCATAAGTCCCATACGAAAGGTGTCGTCAAAGAAGAAGAGTTGACGGCTCTGATGGACCACGCCTGGGATGAATTGAAGACGAGTAGTCAATCGATGTATGCAGGGGATATTGCGATTGATCCGTTTGATTATCAAGAACGGACCCCCTGTACATTTTGTGAGTACCGTTCCGTCTGTCAGTTTGATCAATCTCTCGGAAACGACTACCGGCAATTAAATCCATTGTCGGAAAAAGAAGTCTTGGAACGGTTGAAGGAGGAGACGGAATGAGTGTGCAGTGGACGGGTGAACAACAACGGGCAATCGATGCAAGGGGTGGACATATTTTAGTGTCCGCCGCCGCCGGTTCAGGGAAAACAGCAGTCTTAGTGGAACGGCTGACGCAACGTGTCATTGATCAGGAAGATCCGTTGACAGCCGACCGGATTCTTGTCGCGACGTTTACGAATGCAGCAGCTAAAGAGATGAAGACACGTGTCATCGAGGCAATCGAAGCGAAAATTAAAGACGCTCCAGATGATCTTTATTTAAAAAAACAACGGCAAATGATGAACCGGGCGCAAATCACGACGATCCATTCTTTTTGTTTATCGATTTTACGAGAAAACTATTATCGGATTGGTCTTGATCCCGCGTTTCGTATTGCGGAAGAAGCCGAGCTGTTGTTACTGCAGGATGATGTCTTGGAAGAAGTGTTTGAGAACTTTTATGGTTTGGCAGATCCGGCGTTTTATGAATTGATTGATAGTTATACGTCGGACCGGGACGATCAAGCGATGTTGACGTTAATCTCGAACTTATATCGATTTTCTCGTTCGCTCCCGGATCCGGAGGCATTTTATGACCATTTGATCGCGCAGTATGATCAACCGATCGATCCGGATGAATCCAGTTTGCTGACACGATTATTTGAACTCGAATGGGAACGTGTCGCACCGGTCATCAATCGGTATATGGAATTATCGTATCGTCTGCGACAAGCCGGATACGACGAGATGGCGGACATGTTGGTGCAGGACGTCGCACCGATCCGGCGGATTAATCCGGAACAGGACCGCTGGACGACCGTCGCCCTTGCTTTTCAGGCCGTCGAATTCGGGCGTTGGAAAGGAATCCGCGGAGACGAGGAAATGAAGAAATTCCAGACCGAACGGACACGTCTTGTCAGTGACCTCAAAAAGATGCGTGATTTGTTTGTTGAGAAGGACGGGGTCGATTACCTGGAAGATTTACGTTCGCAACTGGGACATGTCCAGATGATCGTTACGCTCGTTCGAAGTTTCTCGGCAGCCTATCTTGAAGCGAAGCAGCAGCGGGGCATCGTTGATTTTTCCGATCTTGAGCATTTTGCATTAGCCATCTTGGAACAGGACGGAGAGGCAACGGACGTCGCTCGATTGCTACAAGAACGTTTCATCGAAGTTTTAGTGGATGAATATCAGGATACAAACGAAGTGCAGGAACGGATTCTGCGGCTTGTCTCGAAATCAGATGAAGCGACAGGAAATCTGTTTATGGTTGGTGACGTGAAACAATCGATTTATAAATTCCGTCATGCCGAACCCGGATTATTTTTGAATAAGTTTAAACGATTCCAACAAACAGAAGTCGGGACACGAATTGATTTGACGAAAAATTTCCGAAGCCGTTTAGAGGTCTTGGATGGAACCAATCATATTTTCCGTCAAGTCATGGACGAAGCCGTCGGAGAAATTGATTATGACGAAGCAGCTTATCTGCGGCTAGGGAACCTCGGGTACGTCGAATCAACCCAAGTCGATCCTGAATTGCTGTTAGTGGACCAGACAGACACGAATAAAGAAGAATTGGAAGCTCAAGTCATAGCGACACGTATCATCGAGATGGTGAACGATGAAAATCCGTATCTCGTATTTGATGCAAAACAAAAACGATTCCGTAAATGTGAATACCGTGATATCGTCGTTCTCGTACGTTCGAGAGGAAAACGGGTCCAGGCACTCGTCGATGTCTTTGAACAATATGAACTTCCTGTCTATGCGGATACGACGGGCGGCTATTTTCAAGCAACCGAGATTCAAATCATGATGGCGCTCTTGAAGACGATTGATAATCCATTGCAGGATATCCCGTTTGCCAGTGTCTTGCGGTCACCGATTTTTGGATTGACGGATCGGGATTTAGGACGGATTCGTGCTAAATCAAAAGACGGATCGTTCTACGAAGCAGCTACTCTTGTGGCGAAAGAACAGACCCCGCTCGGTTTGCGTGTCGACGAAGCGCTTAATCAGTTGCAAAACTGGCGCACGGAAGCTCGAGGGAAATCGCTTGCGAGCTTGATCCGTTCCTTGTTTGATCAAACCGGTTACTTTGAATACGTCGGTTGTTTAAACGGCGGACGGAGCCGACAAGCGAATTTAAATGCCCTGTATGAACGAGCTCACCAATATGAGGCCTCCGGTTATCGGGGATTGTATCGCTTTTTACGTTTGATTCATCGTTTAGTCGAACGCGGGGAAGATTTTTCAGAGGCCCGTTCGTTAGGGGAAGACGAAGATGTCGTCCGGATCATGACCATCCACCAATCGAAAGGACTGGAATTCCCGGTGACGATTGTCAGCCAGTTAGGCAAGCAGTTTAATAAACAGGATCAAATCCAAGCGATTCAACTGCATAAGACCTATGGTATCGCCCTGGATGCGATTGATCCCATTAAACGCCTGCGTTCCGGAACACTTCTTAAAGAGGTCATCCGTCGGGAAATGGACCGCGAAATGAAAGCGGAAGAGATGCGTGTCCTTTACGTCGCGATGACACGGGCGAAAGAAAAGCTGATTCTTGTAGGGGCAATCAAAGGCCTGGAAGATCAACTGATCAAATGGCAGGATCAACCGATCGATGAGCTCTTGTTGCCGGAACTCGATCGTCGAAATGCTAAGACCTATGCGGACTGGGTGGCACCGGCTGTCCTGCGTAATTTCTTATTGAGCGAACAGGAACAGAGATGGGCATTTCGGATCGTTGCACAGGACGAGATTGCCCCTTATCAAGAACTGACCAAGATGGTCGAGCAACTCGAACACGTCCGTGTCCTTGAGAAAATTGATCATGAGGGTGACGAGACGCTGAATACTCAGATTGAATCTGCTTTTGCGTATCAATATCCGTATCAAGTCGCAACGGATACCGCTGCGAAACAAACCGTTACAGAGTTGAAGAGGACAGAACAATTGGAACGGGCCGCTTTTGAATCGACCTACCGGCAATCGACCTATTATCGGACACCGCAATTTTTAGGTCCGACATTAACGGGTGCTGAACGTGGAACAGTCTTGCATTTAGCGATGCAGTTATACGAGTCCGGTCGTCCACTCGAAGATCAGATTCTTGAGTGGGAACAAGCGGAACGTATTTCAGACTTAGAGGCCCAGACGATGCGGGAAGCTATGCCTGAATTGACGATGTTCTTTGCTTCGGAAATCGGGCGATTGTTTGAACAGCGTCTTGTGACAGGAGATGTCTACCGCGAACTGCCCTTCACCTATAAGATTGATTCGACCCGATTCCGGTCCGATTGGCACGGTCCAAGTGACCAAGCCGTCATGCAAGGGATTGTCGACTGTCTGATTCGCGACGAAGACACATATATTCTGCTCGATTATAAATCGGACCAAGTCTTTGAAACGATTGACGGTCAGAATCAAGCAGAGGTGTTGCGAACACGTTATGCAACACAGTTGAATTTATATCAAGAAGCGCTAGAAGCGATCTTACACATTAAGATTAGTCGGAAATTAATTTATGCGTTCGCACTCCAAGAAGTGATCGAAATTTACTGATTACCTTACGTCTGACGAATCGATTCTGTCACCTATTCAGTGAACAGAACGAATTCGTTAGACGATTTTCATTTCTAAATATGAAAGAACTGTGTAAAATGAAAAGGTATGTAAAAAGAATAACCAGATACCGTAGGAGGTTTTATAGATGGCACGTATTTTATTAGCGGAAGACGAAGATGTGTTACGCATGTTGGTGCTCGATACATTAGAAGATGAAGGGTATACGATTGATGAAGCGACAGATGGTGATGAAGCCTATCAGAAAATCATGAGTCAGCATTATGATCTCGTTCTGCTCGATTATATGATGCCTGGCATGACGGGAATTGAAGTCATCGAAAAGGTGCGACGTCATCCAGATAAACAAAATTTGAAAATCATGATGTTGACAGCGAAAAGCCAACAATCTGACCGGGAACGGGCAGAAGAGATTGGAGCGAATTATTTCTTTTCTAAACCGTTTAGTCCACTCGAATTGATTGATGTCGTAGGAGGAATATTGAGTGATCATCCAGTGGATTAATCGAAAAATCGGACGCCAGTTGATGGCCTCCTTTTATATCGTTTTAACGACACTTATGATTTCTTCACTGATTGTCTACAATTATACCGACACGAAATTGCAAGAAACCCGATTGAAACTGGAAGACATCAGAGAGCGCAGTGCACGGGCCGGCGCACTGTGGGAAGAATGGCAGGATTTGCAGTTCAACATGCGGGGCTATGCGCTGATTGGTGATCAAGACATTTATCAGAAGATGGTCAATCAACGGAAAACCATTGATGAACAAACACGTTGGTTTGAAGAAAATGCAATTTATCAACAAGGAAAAGATTATGCGCGTTCTTCACGTGAATTGTATGCCTACTACTTCGAAGCGATTTTACCGTTGATTCAATCGTATGTTGAAGCGAAGGAATCTGGAACGGTCACGGAGTCCTTTTTGGAAGGTAAAACATTAACGTCCTTGCCGCTCGGCAAAGAGTTACTGGCGAGTGGACGAATCAAGCTAGATACTTCTGGAAACATTGATGTCTTGTCGGAAATCAATAAAAGTGAGTTGGCGCTTGGCGGATATCGAGACTTTTTAGAGGACTGGTCAGAAAAAACCAGTGGGCAGTTGGAGCGGGAAATTCAAACGACGCAACTGATTTGGCTGTCGAATATCATCGTATTAGTTGGTGTATTGATCTTTTTCGTCTATCCGTTCATTCGTAAAATTACAGCAGAGTTATTATCACTCGTCAAAAATAGCCAGCGTCTAGCCAGTGGCGAAGACATCAAACATGTCAAAGTTTCTGGACGGAAAGATGAAATCGGAATTCTAGCCTTGTCCTTCAATCAAATGGCGAGCTCGATTTCTGAAAACAAACAGCATCTTTTAGCCAAAAACGAAGAACTGCAGGCACAACAGGAAGAACTGCAGGCACAACAGGAAGAATTGCAGGCACAGCAACAGGAACTCGAGGAAGCACTCGAATTGACAATGCGAAATGAACAACACCTGCAATATCGTAATGATTTGACTGAAACGTTGGCAGCACGGGAAGCGTTGACGGCTTATCCGGAAATCATTGAAAAGTTAATTGCCATCACGGATTCCGAAATCGGAGCCCTTGTCTTCGTCGATGAAGGATCTGCGTATTCGATTGTGACACACGGCATGACTGAAGAACTTTCAGAGCGGCTGTTAGGAAGCGATCTTTCTTTATTGAAACGGGCTGAGTCATTGAAAAAAGCCGTTCATTCCTCTAAACAGGTCGCAAGTGATCATCCGTTACCGTATCCATACTATATGTATGAGACAGCAGTTCCGATTCTCGATCCGGCGTCGGAAGAAGCGATTGCGTTCATTTACCTTGTTCGTTACCGGGATCAGTTTACGAATGAACAGATGCGTGACATCATGTCATTTTCACGTCAGCTGTCTCTATCCTTGTTACGAATGCGGTTATTTGATGAAATGAACCGTGAAAAGACAAAAACAGAACGTATTTTGGACTCAATCCGTGAAGCGGTCATCTATATCGAACCGGGAAAAGACGAAGTATTCGTCAATCGTCCGTTGTATGATTTATTTCCAGAGCTTCAGTATGGAACGACAAAAAACGAAACGCTTCATGGATGCCTCGATACAATTCGTGCAGTTGTCGATGAACCGGAAGTATTTGCACGCTACATGGAAGGAATTCTACGAGGTGAAGTCCCGAAAGACAGTCTCCAGTTTTCCATCCATCAACAAGTCGTCTTTATTCAGTTTTATGTGGAAACGATTGAAGTCGAAGGAATTCGAAAAGGGACGATGCTTGTCTTGCGTGATGTGACGAAGGAAACAGAAATGGACCGACTGAAATCGGAGTTGGTCTCGACGGTCTCGCATGAGTTAAGGACTCCGTTATCCTCCATCTATGGCTTCACGGAACTGATGTTGAATCGGAAGATGGATCTCTCAAAACAAGACAAGTATTTAAAAACCATCCATTCAGAAACGGAACGTTTGTCGAATCTCGTCAATGATTTTCTTGATGTCCAACGGATGGAAGCGAGAATTCAATCTTATCAAAAAGGGTTACTTGACTTACAACCGCTTTTAGAAGAAACGACTCAATTCTATGCGGCGTCGACAACAAATCATACGATCACGTTCCGTTCCTTAACAGACGTTTGTCCGCTGATTGAAGCTGATGAGGAAAAAATGAAGCAACTGATGAATAATTTACTGAACAATGCTGTCAAGTACTCTCCATTAGGCGGTAAAATCGAAGTTGTATTAGAAGCAAATCGGCATCATGTCCAATTTGCCGTACGAGACGAAGGAATCGGAATTCCAAAATCTGCTTTAGCGAAATTATTCGACAAATTTTATCGGGTCGATAATTCAGACAGCCGGAAAATTGGCGGGACAGGTCTTGGTCTTGCGATTTGTAAGGAAATCGTCGAAGGACATGACGGAGAGATTACGGTCGAGTCGATTGAAAAGCAGGGAAGTACGTTTACCGTGAAGCTACCGCAACACGTCTCGGATTACACCGTTATTTCTGACGTGATTGATATGTCAGGAAAATAACACTATATCTGAAGCGGGAAATCAGATACGATGAATGAAGAATGAATAAAGGGGGAATTCAAATGCCGATTACTGCATTTGTACACACACACGTTTTATTATGGGTTTTACTGCTTGTTACGTTTTTTGTTGCATTCTCGATGTACAAAAATGGAAAAAGTGCTGCCAAAGGCGTTCATATGGCGTTTCGTCTCTTGTTGCTCTTGACGTTTGCAACGGGACTTTATCTTTACATCACGATCATGGGTCTGTCCGCTAATCCAGATGGTTTATACCATGCAAAAATTACAGCAGGTCTCCTCGTCCTGATTTTGGGTGAATTGACACTCGTTCGTTTGAAAAAAGGAAAATCTTATTCTGGTTTCTTACTTGGGTTTGGAGTGCTTGTTCTCGTAACGATTTTCCTTGGTTACTCGTTACCTTACGGCATGCAGTTCTTCTAAATCGATTTTAATCAGAACAACAAAAGATAATCATTTTGCTTCATTCATACACACGTTTCTCATAATGGAGAGGGACGTGTGTTTTTTTGTGTTTACAATCTGTTGTTATTTGGGAAAAGGGATATATTACGCAGTCGAGAGGGGAACGCTTGTGGCACAGTTGAAAGAATGGACAAAAGTTTTCCGGGCAAGAAAGTGGATGAAGCGAGCAGAACCGATTTTACCATTATGGCACGGTTATATTGGGTATAAATATGGTCTGTTTGATGTCTTAGGATCAGGGGCGACACAAGCCGAAGCACAAGTCCGCCTCAAACAATCGCTGACAACAGAAGCTTTATCCCGTTGGTTTGAAGTCGGATTGGCAGTAGGACATTTAAAAAAGAAAGATTTACGCTATACAGCGACACGTCATGTCTTACCCGAACTATCAAAAACAGATGAGAGAAGTATTGGATTTATGTTATCCGAGTTAATGGAACTTCATTTGCCTGCTTTATTCTCTTATCCACAATTTTTGGAACATGGTCATCAAAAAACATTTGATGGCGAAGAGCACGGCGACATCGTAGCAGAAACATCTGCATTAGTGGAAACTGTTGCATTTCCTGCTGTCCGTCATATTATCCGTAGTCAAAACGTGACATCATTACTAGATATCGGCTGTGCCTACGGGGGTTACTTACGTAAAATTCATGAAGCCTTGCCTGAACTACGACTGGCGGGAATTGATATCGAGGAATCGGTCATCGCGGAAGCCAAACGCCGGGATACGACCGGTGAAATTGACTTTGCCGTCGGGGATATCAAAACATTTGACGTCAAAGAAACATATGACGGGGTCATGATGAACAACATTTTGTATTATTTCCCGAAAGAAGAGCGTCTTCGCCTTCTGGAAGGTGTCCGACGTTTTGTCAAAGATGACGGCACAGTCATTCTGGTCACACCATTACGTGACAGTGAACATGGTGCACCATTCTCTGCTGCATTCAATGCTTTCATGACTTTACATGAAAATCTTTATCCGTTGCCGGGGAAAGAAGAATTAACAGAACAACTTCATGCTGCCGGTTTTAAAAATGTGTCAATTTCACCATTTTTAAAAGAAGGAGCTTGGTATATTGTGACTGCAAACGCCACTTCCTAAAGGGAGCCTGGCGTTTTTTACACTTTCAGGGCAGTTCAAATTTGTGGGGAGTAGTATGTGATTAGTATAATAGTTAAAACGAGTAGAGAAAAAGGAGAGATTCGTGTGAAGCAGCGTGTAGCCGTTATTGGAGCAGGACCTGGAGGGCTCGCTTGTGCGATGTTGCTTGCAGGTAGAGGAATAGATGTCACCGTATATGAAAAACAACCGATAGTCGGGGGACGAACATCTCGCGTTCAGGTCGGAGAGTATCAATTTGATCGTGGTCCTACCTTTTTAAACATGCCGCATATTTTAGAGAATCTATTTACGAGTATCGGCCTAGAGATGAAGGATTATTTGGATTTGAAAGCGTTGGATCCGATGTACACCCTGTATTTTAACGGGGGCAAAGATCATTTTACGATGACGACGGATCGTGATCGGATGAAACAGACGATTGAGCAACATTTTCCTGGAAATGGAGAAGGTTATGATCGTTTCATGGCAGAACAAGCCCTGAAGCTGGCAAAGCTAATGCCGATTTTGCAGACGAAACACGATAAATTAACGGATTATCTATCTCCACGCGTCATCACGGCGCTACCGCGTCTTTCTCTCGGGCGTTCTTTATACGATGTCCTGTCCGATTATTTTACGAGTGAAGAGTTGAAATATGCCTTTACTTTCCAAGCTAAGTATCTAGGCATGTCAGCATGGGAATGTCCAGGCGGTTTTTCTATCTTGTCTTACATGGAACATGCTTACGGTGTCCATCACCCAATTGGTGGAATGAATCAAATTCCAGAAGCAATGAAACGGGCAGTGGAAGAACTCGGGGGAACCGTCCATCTTAATACAGGGATCAGTCAATTGATTTTGGAAGGGACGACCGCGACAGGAGTCATTCTCGAGTCGGGTGAACATGTTCTATACGATGATGTCGTTGTCGGAGCAGACTTTGCTCATGCGATGAATCATCTTGTGCCTGAAGGCGTCTTAAAGAAATGGTCGCGTCCGAAAATTGATCGTAAAAAGTTCTCTTGTTCGACGTTCATGCTGTACTTAGGTGTCAATAAATCCTTTGACGCCCCGCACCATACGATTTACTTTGCTGATGATTATGAAAAAAATGTCCGGGAGATGACTCAGACATTGGAATTATCAGATGACTTTTCATTTTATGTCCAAAATCCATCAATTATCGACGGGACACTTGCACCGGAAGGAAAATCATCTTTGTATGTCTTAGTACCAGTTCCGAATAATTATTCCGAACTTGACTGGGCGATTGAAGGACCTAAACTGCGCCGTCGTGTTCTCGATGCACTCGAACACCGTTCTCCTTATAAAGGTGTCGAAGCGGCAATTGAAGTGGAAGAGATGTTTACACCGGATGATTGGGAAGCAATGGGCGTCCACCAAGGGGCAACCTTTAACCTGGGCCATCAATTGACACAGATGATGTACTTCAGACCACATAACCGTTTTGAGGAATTAGACCATGTCTATTTAGTAGGCGGGGGAACGCACCCAGGAAGCGGATTGCCGACGATTTTTGAATCTGCCCGGATCACAGCCGATTTATTGACAAGTAAAGTAGGTGCTTTGAAATGAAGATTGGATTTGTTGGAGCAGGAGTCGGAACCTTGCACGCAGCTTTATTGTTAACAAAACGTTATCCGGAAGTGGAAATCACAATTTTTGAAAAAGAGTCACGTGCAGGCGGTCGGCTCGCCTCTGTCGATTTCGAGACAGGCGGAAGAATTGACCAGGGACCGACGATCGTCTTGATGCCTGGGAAACTCCAGGAACAACTGAGAGAAGCCGGTCTTGAAGGTGTCGAGTTGGAACGGATTGACCCGTTGTATGATCTGCATTTTGATGACGGAACCGTTGTGACAAAACAAGCGGATGTGGTCGATCAAACGGTTGCGATTGAGCGTCAATTTGGAGAAGGTCGCGGGTTCCAAGAATTTATGCAACAAAAAGCAAAGGATTATGACGTCAGCGTATCGAAATTTTTAGAGCGGACCTATTTCCGTAAACGTGATTTATTACATCCGGATATGTTAGCGCCTTTAGTGAAGATGCATGCGATGGAAACGGCACATGACCACTTAAAACGTTTCTTTAAAAGTAAACACTTGCGAATGGCTTACAGCTTTCCGACCTTTTATATTGGAGGCAATCCGTATACGACACCTTCGATTTATGGACTGATCCCTTACCGGGAACAGGAAGAAGGCGTCTGGTATGTCAAAGGCGGTTATTTTTCCCTAGCGGAGCGGATGTACGAGGAACTTGTTCGACGGGGGGTGCGGTTCGAGTTTAACCAGCCGGTCGAACGTGTAATGATTAGAGAAGGACAAGCTAAAGGAGTGTTTGTCAACGGACAAGAACATCTGTATGACAGCGTCGTGTTGAATGGTGAGTTCCCGCTGATGGAATATCTGGTGGAAGGCAAGCAACCTAAAAAATATGTTCCATCAGGCGGTACACTGTTATTGTACTTTAAGATAAAAGGAAAAGTGGATCTACCGGTGCATCGTTTCCTGATGCCAAGCGATCTTCAACCTTTGATGACATCGATTTTCAAAAAAGATGAGTTACCGGAGCATCCGGCGGTGTATCTGTTTAATCCGAGTAAGGTGGATGATACATTAACGGAAGCGGATGACAGTGTCGTGTATGCACTGGTTCCATCACCACGCGGTTTTGACCGGGACCGGTACGAGGCTCATGGATTCATCGATCGGATTTTAGCCAAAATCGAGCAGCATATACCTGGATTCGAACAGCAGGTCATGGAAATGCAGGTTCGAACACCTCAAGATGCAAAAGAATTTGGATTGTATGAGGGCGGAAGTTTTGGAATCGCACCAACGATTCGCCAATCCGCTGCCTTGAAGACACAAGCAAAACCATACGCTGATATTGAACGATTATATGCAGTCGGCGCATCTGTCCATCCATGTGGAGGCGTTCCGATCGTCATGATGGGAGCGACATTACTTGTCAATCGAATGGAACAAGAGATGAGGTGGAAAAGTGGATACAGTGACGAACGCGTACGTGATATGTGAACAGACGATTCAAAGCGGATCTAAAACGTTTTATAAAGCCTTTTCCTTATTACCGAAGCAAGATCGGATGGCGGTGTATGCCATTTACACATTTTGTCGGTTTCTCGACGATACAGTAGATGAATCCGCCACTCCAAAAGAAAGTTTAGCAGAATTTTTAGAAGAGTTTCGTTTGTTCCGATCGGGTCACTCGATTAATAAACCACTATGGATTGCACTCGCAGATGTCTTTAAAAGATATGAGATGGATGAAACGCCGTTTTTAGAACTGGCAGAAGGTATGCGGTGGGATATCGAGAAAAACCGGTATCAGTCACTGGAAGAGACGGAAAAATATAGTTATTACGTCGCGAGTACGGTTGGTTTGATGTTGTTACCGATTCTTGCACCCAAACAAAATGATTTACGGGAGTCGGCCATTCAACTCGGAATCGCGATGCAATTGACGAACATCCTCCGGGATGTAGGCGAGGATGCAAAACGAGGACGTGTTTATTTACCGAAAGATTGGATGGACCAGTATGATGTGACGACAGAATCGTTATTAACAGGAACCCCTTCTGGAGACTTTGCTGGATTATGGGAGGCATTGGCTTTAAGAGCAGAGCATTTATATGATGCAGCAACGCCTTCGTTTGATCGCTACCCGAAAGAAAGTCGCCGTGCGCTGAAAGTGGCGGCCTTACTTTACCGGGGAATTCTGGACGCGGCACGTGATAATCAATACGATGTGTTCACAAAACGTGCCTATGTCAGCCGTTGGCAAAAGATGAAGTTACTCGCCACGATTTAAAAAAACTCCATAAAAAAAAGACCTTGGCGGGGACCAAGGTCTTTTTTATGGAGTTTAGACCGGGGAGTCTAAACTGAAATCTGTTTGTACAAAATCAGATACATATTTCCAACAAGACGGGTCGCGATCCACGGGGATGGATCAGTTGATGATTGAGCCGTCTGTAAACTGATTGGGATGAGACGATCTAAGGGGGAACGTCGTAAGTCATGCCAAACAGTTTACGGTGGTGTATCCGTTGAACAAGTGGGTCTTGAACAAACGATTAAGACAAAACAGATATGTTAAGTTCCTAAACGCTTTTGACTCGGGGAAGTCACCATGCGCTTGATTGAGGATGTGGGGTCAATCACTACCTCTTGAACTCGAAGTAATCGTATCAAATCTAAGTTGTCCGTACAAGTAATTGATATGCAATTCACATAACGTTCACAGGGTAGAGGCGACAGCGGACACGATTCGTTCGCTTGCCAGTTTTCCTGAAAGCGTCACCATTGGACTACCGCCACCAGGATGCGTCGATCCACCGGCAAAAAACAAATTGTGAACATTCTTTGAACGGTTGCTTGGACGCATGAAAGCGCCACGTGTGCCGTTTGAAGAAAGACCATACAGCGAACCATGATACGCTGAAAATTTTTGTTCAATGTCTTGCGGAGTAATCCGCTGTTCGAATAAAACGTCAGACGTGATATCGATTCCGAACTGTTGCAGACGTTGATTGATAATTTTATCATACGTATCAAAATCAATAGCAGACCCTTTATGAGTAGCCGGAGCATTTACAAGAACAAACAGGTTGTCGCCGGCTTCTCCCATTTCCGGTGCAGTGACCGAAGAGTTCGAGATGTAAATGGTCGGTTCTTCTGCATAACGATGTTGATTAAACAAAGCTTCGAACTCAGCTTCATAATCAGAAGAGAAAAAGACATTGTGATGCGCGAGTCCATCAATACGGCGTCCAAGTCCGATACACCGGACATAAGCAGAAATCGACGGCTCCATTTGTGAAGGTGTTGGATTTTTGAAGTCAGGCCGTACGGTTTCTGAAATCAATCGTGGATATTGTGTCAGCAAGTCACCGTTTAAAACGATGAAATCAACAGACAGGTAATCGACGTGATTGAGTTCAATTTCTGTTGCCAACTGATTCGTCACTTCAATCTGCGTCACTTCGTCTCCTAACCGGAAAATAACGCCAAGTTCGCGGGCGCGACGGGCAAACCCTTCGGCGATGGTCGTATTTCCGCCACGTGTGAAATAAACACCGTCATTTAACTCGAGATGGGCAATCAAACCGAATGTAGCGGGTGCTTGAAACGGGCTGCTTCCAATGTAGGTTGCATAACGGTCAAGTGCTTGAATCAACTGGGGGTCCTTAAAATATTTTTTGTGTAGTCCATGCAGTGTTTTTAAAGGATGAACCTTGATCATGTCGCGCAATAAGGAAAAATTGAAATAAGAGTCGATATTGATGAAAAATTGTTGTTTAGCGATATTGTACAGTTCCTTAACCTCGTCCTGATAACCAGTAATATCATTTTTAGCAAGCTGACCATTCGTGAAACGGTCGACTTCAGTCCGCATCGCCTCACGACCACTGGCGAATGTCAACGAACGTCCATCCGGAAAGTGATTGACGGTATGACGTGTCAATTTCTCAAACGTAAAGTAGTCATCTGGATCTGCTCCTGACTCTAAAATGACGGATTGAAAGATTTCAGGCATCGTGATGGTATTGGGACCGAAGTCAAACCGGTGTCCCTCAGACGTAATGGGCATCATCTTTCCACCGATGTGTTCGTTGCGTTCAATGACAGTAACTTTAAACCCTTTTGAAGCCAGTGAGATGGCGGCACTCAAACCGCCAAGCCCCGCTCCGATGACTGCGATATGTTTCATAACAATAAAGCCTCCTTAAGAATATGTCCGACCTTTCCAACTGATTTCCCTTTTATTGAATCTTCGAATCATCGCCGTCGCTAGCAGGACGACATAAAGAATGACCGCAAGTGGATGCCAAAACCAGGCATGAAAAATCATTGCCTTCCGGTCAATGCGGTAACGGGCAATCATGATCAAAAGAAAAGCTCCGAGTGTCCAAATCGACGGGAATATGAACACGAGCGGTAAAGCGGCAGCTTGAACAAGGTAAAACAACAGGAAATAGCTGCCTACTGCATAAGAATCGTTCATACCGCGGAAAACGTTTTTCAGGAAACCTTGCCACACATCACGGTTAGTCGCATACATGTCACAGCTGACATAGGGAGACACATGAACAAGTGTCGTCGTAAAACCGTTTTGTTTAAAAGCCCGACATAGCTCCAAATCGTCGACGAGTGCCATTTGAATGGTTTGATGTCCACCAACGTGTTCGTAAGCTTTACGTTCGACGAGAACGACCATACCGTTTGCCGCTGCAAAGGCAGGGTGTTTGACCTTCCGAAATGCAATCGGCAGATGTTGGGCGATTAAGACGTGCTGCATCGGAATCAGGCACTTTCCGAGAAAGGTCGGAACGGGGAATGACGGGAAGCCTGACAAGAAGACCGCCTGTTCTTTTTGCAACGTCGCATAGAGCCGGGGAATCGTATCTGCTGCCAAAGTAATATCAGCGTCTAAGAACAACAGGTACTCTTCATGCGTCGCACTCGCGAGTTGATGACAAGCATGGACTTTTCCAGCCCAGCCAGATGGTAAATCAAGACCATCGATGATTGTGAACTGATCCTCTCCGCCGACAAGGCGGACTAACAAATCACGTGTCTGATCAGTCGAGCGGTCTTCATATAAATAGACATGCATATTCGGATGAAGCGCTTGTCGTAACGAACGAATCAGTTTCTCGACATTCCGTTCTTCGTTTCGAAGTGGAATACAGATTGCAAGACTTGGCGGAAGAACAGGTTCGCTTAATTTCGGTAAGAATGACAAGTTGATGAACGTATAGAGACAAACAAAAGTTGCAATGACGAACAGTACGACCATCATGAACGGATCGCCTGTAACCACTGTTCCGTTTTAACGGGGAGCGGTTCCTTTCTCGTAGTCAACACACGATACGATTCAATCCGTTCTTCGATCGCATCAGTCCGGACATCATCATACAGCTGGGTCATCGCGTTCGTTAAGTAACGTAACTGCTCTGAACTACGTCCTTCAGGTAATTGAATCGTCCGGGTCCGGATGTAGACATCCGGCTGTTGTTCATGACCAAATGAGTAATAAAACGAAAACAAGGAAATGGAGCGGGCTGCTTTTGCCAGATGTGTCGCTCCGCTGCTGAGCTGAAGCGGACGTTCTTCTTGATGCCGTTCTTCCCCTTGAGGGAACATCCAGACACTGCTTCCATTCGCCAATTGATCTTTTGCATACTGTAGGCTTTGTTTGATTTCCGCAAACGAACTCCGGTCGATGGAAAAGCCGCCGAGGCGTGTGAAAAAAGGAAACCGCTCCAGTCCCTGCCTGTCAATCATGACGTAAGGATCGTGATGCAAGATCGTTTGATCCAAATGAAACAAAATCATGCCGTCCCACCACGATCCGTGTGTTGCGAGCATCAATCCGGGGGTCGGTAAATCATCGGCCCGGTATAGAATCCGGTGGAATTGTTTTCGAATTAAACGTTCTTTCAAGTATAAATGAAAGGTTCGTTCAGCCCATTTGTTTTTGTTTGCTTTTTGCAAGAGGAACGCCTCCTTGTGTGAGCCAATAGGTAAGACCTGCGAGAAGGCTGATCGACGTGACGCCGTAAAGACCCGCGACACCTGCTGTCAGACCAAACAACGCATGGAGCATTAAAAACAGATACTGATTGTTTCGTTCAAGGGCTGTGATTGTGACCTGTTGTTCGAACCGGGCAATCAGGAGAGCAAAGAAAAGTGCTGTTCCATACCAGCCAAAAAAGTTTTGGGTCGGGATGTCATAATACAATCCGCCATCCTGCCAGATCCAATACGATTTGACGTTAGCTGCTACCGGATCAATCGCTAAATCCAACCAAACGGCAAACAACGGCACCAGAATCACAGTATTGTAGCGAAATGGAAACCGGCGTGAGAAGGCAAGACTTGCTCCCATGACGGATAACCAGGCGGCACCGATCGTAATCGGTACACCGAGCAGTTGTACACCAAAATCTGCTTCGTATGCGTATGTGCCGAACGGCCAACCTGTATGGACGCCGATGGATTCGATGAGGATTGAACCAAAGAAAATGACTGGAATGATGAAACGTCCTTTTGGCAAGACATCCCAGAGATAAAGAGCGGCATATAAACCAGATGCAAATAAAAAAACGGCATTTGCCCATTCAAGCCAAGGGGGCAGTAAGGAAAAACCGACTAAAATCAGTCCGATGAAAAACCAAATCGTAAAAAATAACCAAAGTTTATTTTGGAACCGATCCATCATAAGTGTGTCCTCCATCTCTATGTATTCTGATATTAGTATACCTGTAGGAATGGGCGACGAGCCAGAATGGAGGTGGAATTCACTGTATTAAAAAAACAGACCGAGTGAATCGGTCTGTTTAATCGATTTGATGACTTTTTTGTTTTTTCTTTTTGATGAAGGAAAACAATAAAAATGCGATATACAATGGCACTGCGACGAACCAGAAGGTCGACCACTCGTTGCTGCGGGCAATCATCACATAAGTCACATACAGTAACGTAAACGTGATGACGAATGTATGTCTAGGTACCGGAATATCTTTGAAGCTCGGGATTTTGACTCGACTTACCATTAAAAAAGCGAGTGCAGTAAAGACGAGTGGCACCATTAAATCATTCATACGTCCACTGAATAGGGTGACGACGGCTAAAATACCTCCAGCCGCTGTAATCGGGACGCCGGAAAAATAAGCAGAAGCCACATTAGTAGCCGAGAGATTGAAACGGGCTAAGCGAAATGCACCAAATAGAGGGAACAAAGCCGCAATCAGCAAACCGATTTCTCCGAAATCATAAAAATAAGTGTAATACGCCATCATGGCTGGAGCGACACCAAAAGTCACGACATCAGCTAGTGAATCCAATTCTTTTCCAAAGTCACCTGCGACACCAAGCATTCGGGCAATCCGACCATCCAAACTATCTAACATCATCGCGATGACGATCAGTAAGGTCGCATTTTGAAAATCTCCCCGCGCCGCCATGACGATGGCAAGAAAACCACAGTATAAATTTCCGAACGTAAAGAGGTTCGGAATAGAGTTACGTACACGTTCTTTCCACAAAATGATTCCTCCTGCCACTTCTTCGATACTATCCATCATATCATAAACAACTGGTAGATATCAGCGGTTCATGAAGACAACCCCGTTCGTGAAGCGCAGAAAATCATCAGGAGCGAGTTTGATTTGCAGACCACGTTTCCCAGCCGAAATAATGATGAATTCTTGATTCAGGGCCGAATCCGATAAAAGGACCGGAAAAGGTTTTTTCGCACCAATCGGGGCGACACCTCCTCGGATGTACCCCGTTAGTTGCTTCAAGTCTTTCATTGGCACTAAATGTGCTTTCTTGGCTGACACTGTTCGTGCGACGGCCTTTAAACTGACTTCTTCTTCGCCGGAAATGACAGCAAACACATGTTGATGTGAATCTGTTTCTAAAACTAATGTTTTAAAAATAGACGAAAGCGGGTAATTAATCTTTCTAGCTACATGTTGAGCGGATAAATCCTGTTCATCAACAGGATAGGAAAGCAAGTCGAACGGGATGTCAGACTGCTTTAGAAGTCTCGCGACGTTCGTTGTGATCATGTTGGTCTCCTTTGACGACAGCGTATTGAGCCCACTTCCGACTGTTCCAACGTTTTAAGGCAAAGATGCCACGGAACCATTCGTCGGCAGAAAAGGCGATCCAGATACCGAGTAAGCCAAGTCCGTATTGCAAGCCGAGTGTATAGCTAAGAACAACGGCGATTCCCCACATCGAGAGAATACCGATGGCGACAGGGAAACGGACGTCCCCGGCTGATTTCAACGTTCCCATCAGAACGATATTCATGGCACGACCTGGTTCAAGAATGACACTTGCCCATAATAATGGAATACCGATAGCGATGATTTCCGGGCTTGATGTGAACATCGACAGAATCGATGTTCCGACTGATGCCAGTGCAACGGCAGAAACGAAGCTTGCAAAAACAGCGATTTTCAGCGTTTTTACAGCACGGGCATGTGCTGCTTCAAATTGTTGCGCTCCAACTTGGCGGGCGACTAATAATTGTGTTCCTTGTGCGATAGCTAATGTAAACAAGAAACAAAGCATCGTGATATTCGAGACATAAACGCGTGCAGAAAGAGCCGACTCACCGATTGTGGCGATAAAGCCGGTAATGATCAATTGAGAAAATTGATAGGAGACACCTTCTCCGGCAGAAGGAATTCCGATATTCATGATACTTTTGATATCACGTCGATTAATTTGAATCAAATCTTTTAATTTAAAGCGTAAAGACAGTTTCCGGTAAACAACGAAAAAGAGTAAAACGACTGCCACTGTTCGGGCAACGACGATCGACCAGGCGACTCCGGCGACTCCAAGGACAGGAATACCAAATAATCCGAGGACAGCGATGACGTTACCGAAGGCACTGACGAAGTTCATCAATAACGTGACATACATAGCATTTTTTGTGAAACCATGACTGCGTAAGATAGCACCGAGTGTAAGAGAGATGGCTTCTAAGAATAAGAAGAGACCAACAATCTTTAAGAACGTTTCGCCGTACACTAATGTTTCTCCTTCTAAAGAGAAGAATCCGAGCAATTGTTTTCCGAACAAAGCGACGAGTACGGAAATGATTAAACCGATGTATAGGTTGATGGAAAAAGCAGATCGTGCGGTCTGGCGAGCATCTTGAATCCGTTTCGCACCTAAATATTGACCGATGATGATGGTCGCTCCAACGGATGTGATGTTAAACAGAATGATAAAAATGTTAAGCACCTGATTGGAAACACCGACAGCAGCTGCTGCACTGTCCGAATAATAGCTCAGAATCAATGTAGCGATGATTCCGAGGCTCATATGAAGCGCGATTTCAATGAATAGCGGCCATGTAATTTGAAATAATGATTGTTGTTTAACTGTTTTCATAAATTTAATTCCCCTTTAAGTCCGTAAAACGTATTGTCTTTCTGTATCTTTTGGAAACTATACGCCTTCAATTTTCATAATGAAAGAGGAAAAGTGGAGCTTTCATAAAAAAAGAAGGTATTTAAAAGGATTTTCATAAAACATCACGAATACATCATAATGAATGGATGTTCATTTTTGAAATGGAGGGGAATGGAATGAAAAGTGAAGTCAGTTATACCGTTGCAGAGCAGGTTGCGACCATCACGTTGTCACGTCCGGAACGACTAAATGCACTTACATCGACACTTTTAACTGAATTAGCGGAGTCCATCGAAGAGGCGAATCAAGATGATAACGTGCGGGTTATCGTTTTGACAGGGGCCGGGCGTGGATTTTGTGCGGGACAAGATTTAAAAACCGTTCAACCTGGCATGGATCATGGAGAATACTTAAAACAATACTATCATCCAGTCATTCGAGCACTTGCGACGACGAAAAAACCAACTATCGCTGCCATTAATGGTGTCGCTGCGGGGGCAGGATTATCTCTGACATTAGCCTGCGATTTCCGAATCGTGCGGGATGATGTAAAATTATCGCTCGGCTTCATCAATATCGGATTGGTTCCAGATGCCGGTGCTCCGTACTTCTTACCCCGGTTGATTGGATCGGCTAAAGCACTGGAACTGGCCTTATTAGGTGAAACGATTACGGCACAACAAGCGTACGACTACCATTTGGTGACGAAAAGCATTGCCGCCGAACAGTTTGAACAGGAAGTGGCTTCTTTTGCCAAACTTCTTGCCAATCGGCCGACGAAAGTCATTGGGTATATCAAACAATTACAAACAGCGAGCTCTGAATCGACACTCGAGGATATGTTGGCTCAAGAGATCATTTACCAATCCCGTGCCGGAAAGACAGAAGATCATCAGCAAGCCGTTCAAGCTTTTTTAGAAAAAAAAGCGCCCGTCTTCATTGGGCGTTGATGACATGATGGAAGATAAAAAGGGCTTTCCGGTAAGATGCCGGGAAGTCCTTTTTAGCATTCATTTGATTTTCTGTTTGATTTTTTGGGCGGTTGCATGAGTACGATCCGTTAATGCGGTCGAGGTTCTGAATAAAATGATTCCGAGGAAAGCAGAAACGAAAATATACAATCCAGTTAACGTGACGAAAGCTCCGCTAGCAAGCGTGATGAAGAGAATCGAGAATTCTCCGCGTGGTCCTAAACAAAACCCGGACTCAATCGCATGATAGTTGGAGAGTCCAAACGATCGTCCACCCAGGAAACCAACAAGAAATTTCGACAAAAGTCCCCAAACGACTAATGCAAAGAAAAACCAGTCTAATGGAAGTCCTTCCGTCATCTCAAACGACATCCCGAACGAAATGAAGAATAAAGGTAACAGTAAATCTTGGAATGGTGTGACTAGTCTTTTCAAATAACGTGTCTCTTTGATTTCAGTTAGTAAAATCCCGACGATGAACGCACCAAGGACTTCGGACAACCCAAACATGATTCCAATTCCTGAGAAAGTCAAAATTAATCCGATGATTCCGATCCCGGCGTCCGGGTGCCGATAAAGGGAGTCGACGACTCTCGATTTTTGGCGGATGAAGACCGTTAAAAAAATCAATGCACTGAATAAGAAAATAAATCCAAGAAAAATCGTTCCGACTTTTACGAAGGTGAACTCTTGTGTTCCGAGAACAAACGGGGCACTTGTTAATAAAAGGGGTGCCGCCAAATCTTCAAAGATGAGTAACGAGAGGACAAACCGATTCACGTCTTTGTGTTTGTCTGGCTCCCGGTCGAGCAGACGAGCGGAAATCGATGAACTTGTTGCATAAAGGACACAACCAATTAAAAACGCCTCGGGTACGGAAAACCCAAAGGCCAAGGTCAAGAGGAAGGTACCGCCAAACGACAGGATAAGATCAATCAGTCCTGCTTTCCAAATATTCCGAAACTGGATTAATAAGTCAGCGACAGAAAACTTTAGACCTAACAGGAAAAACAAGACGATGATGCCAGCTTCCCCACCCAGCTTTAACTCTTCCGGCAAATCGTAGTAAAGGCCAAGTACAATTCCGATCAGGATGAAGGCAAGAATGCTCGGGAGATGAAACCGTTCACTGAGATAACTGACTGCGAATAAGCCAATCAGAATCAACCCCGCATAAAGAAATATTTCCATGAGAGAGTATTCCCCCCTTTCTTTCCTCTTTACCCTAAATCAAAAGCCTTAATTGGCTTGTAACAGAAATGAAAAAAGACAGTCTTTTTGCTATTGAGCAAAAAGGCTGTCTGAAAATCAAATTACTTGAATGATTGTTCCGGTATATGGAGCGAGCGTCACCTCTAATGAAGAAAGCGGCGTGTTTGAAAAGAGATCCATTCCTTGACCAGATTGAGGAGCTGGAATCGTAGTTTGATGATTGGAGTTATTAAAGTAGACGTAATATGTCCCGTCTTGACTCATACGGCGCATGATGATGGTATTCGTTTCATCGTCGGCATGGACGAATGAGATATGCCCGTGATTGGCAAGTGTCTTATGCTGCTTTCGCAACTGAAGTAAATGTTTCGTGTACATCAGTAGGTTCAAATCCTGCTCTTCCGGATTCCACGGCATGCATTTCCGGCAACCTGGATCTTGATCACCATCTAGTCCGATTTCATCTCCATAATAGATGACCGGGCTTCCGGAGAATGTCAGCATGGATAACAGCAGCAGGCGCATCTTATTTTTATCGTTTCCGGCACGCGTCAAGGCACGTGGCGTATCATGTGAACCAATCAAGTTAAACGTCACTTCGTTGACATTGACCGTGTTCGAAAATAGGACATGCGACATGTCGTTGGCATAGGCAGAAGCGGATGTTTTATCGAGTGCAAAGAAATTGAGCGCAGCATTCGTGAACGGATAGTTCATGACGGCATCAAATTGATCACCGAGCAACCACTCCTGTGAGTCATGCCAAATTTCTCCGAGAATATACGTCTCCGGATTCACTTCTTTAACGACAGAACGGAAATCACGCCAGAAGGCATGATCGACTTCGTTGGCAACATCAAGACGCCAGCCGTCGATTCCGAATTCTTCGACCCAGTAACGGGCGACATGGAGTAAGTATGCTTTCACTTCCGGGTTTTCCGTATTGAACTTCGGCATTTCCGGAACAAATGCAAACGTATCATAGTTTGGCATCGGCTCGGTTACGAGCGGGAAGTTCCGGAGGTGGAACCAGTCCCGGTAAGAAGAATTGCTACCGTGTTCCCGAATGTCGGCAAATGCTTTATGATGGAAACCGGCATGGTTAAAAACGGCATCGAGCATGATCCGAATACCGTTTTCGTGCAGTAAATCAACCATTTCCTTGAACTTTTCTTTTGTTCCGAACTGGGGATCGATTTCTAGATAATCAATCGTGTCATATTTATGATTGGACTTGGCTTCAAAAATCGGGCAGAAATAGATACCGGTGATTCCAAGATCAACTAAGTAATCGATTTGATCAATGACCCCCTGGAAATCGCCACCGAACAGATTTGTCGTTGTAGGTGCAGTACTGTTCCAAGGAAGAGTACCGGCAGGATCATTGCTTGAATCTCCATTGGCAAAGCGGTCGGGGAATATTTGATACCAAACCGTATCCTTGACCCAGTCCGGAGCATGGAAGACATCAACTTTGTTTAAATAAGGTACACAGAAGTAATATCCGGTATCATCTAACGGTTTTTCATCAAACCAACCACGTTCGGTAAACACTTGGCTCGAATGTCCATCATGGAGCCGGAATCCGTAGCGCAGACGGCGAAAAGGAGGCACGACATCAATGAACCAATAATCGAACAACTCATCTGACCCGCTCCGTTTCATAGGAGTTTCGAAAGTATTCCAATAGTTTGATTTGGACGGATCAAAATTCCAATCGGCATCATCCGGGTTTTCAGTATGCCAATCATACGGATCTCCCCAAATAAGATCGACGTGATCCACATCATTTTTTTTCGTCTGCAATCGAACATGAATCGTTTTGTCATCATACTTATAGACGAACGGTGACATCGCGCGGTGGAAAACAGCTTCTTTCAGCATTTTGGTCACTCCCTATGTGCAATCGCTTGCATTCTAATATAATTGTCCTCGACCTAAGAATAGTGAAGCGCTTTCTTAAAGTCAATTGGAATTCCAGAAAAAACAAGGCGGACAGGGAATCCTTCCATATTAGCGCAATCGATTGCACTTAGTTGTGCAAACGGAATGAATGTAAACGTTTTCTTTTTAAAATGATTTTACTAATGCATCGAATCGTTTGTTAAGAATACTTTTCGGAAATCTTTTTTGAATGTAAGGAAATATTTAAAGAAAAGGACTTGTCAAAAGGATTTTAGATTGTATAATAAAAATGTAAAGGTGATGCAAACGTTTTCATAAAACGCTTACAACCGCTCGGTTGTTATCATGAGAAAATGGTTGTGCCTTTATGCAAACGTTGTGCATCAGAACTTATCATTCGTACGTTAACTTGGGGAGGAATTTTCGAACATGGAAATCAAAAAATTAGTAGCAGGTCTTTCAGTATCTGTCATGGCAATCGGTGCTCTTGCAGCATGTGGTGGTGGAACGGATTCAGGTTCTTCTGATACAAGTTCAGAAGGCGGTAAAAAACCAACTAAAATCGTGATTTGGGAAGATACAGAAAAAGCGGAAACAACTAAAGCCGCTGCTAAAGCATTTGAAGAAAAAGAAGGCGTCAAAGTTGAAGTCAAAGAAGTTAAAATGACGGATCAACAAAAGAAAGTCGCTCTTGATGGTCCAGCAGGAAAAGGTCCGGACATCATTCTTCTTCCACATGATCAAATCGGAACAGTCGTTGACCAAGGGTTGATTGCTGAACTCAAAGACGGTGAAAAAGCACTCGAACCTTTCATCGATACAGCTAAATCTGCCGTTACATTTGACGGTAAAGTTTACGGCTATCCTAAAGCTGTCGAAACACCGATTCTTCTTTTCAACAAAGATGAGTTAAAAGAAGCACCGGCTTCAATGGATGACCTATACAAAATTTCAACAGAACAGAAAAAAGACGGGAAATACGGTTTCCTCGCACTTTGGGATAACTTCTACTTCGCACACGGTCCAATCGGTGGATACGGTGGGTACGTCTTTAAAGAAAACGGTGGAAAACTTGATCCTGCTGACATCGGTCTCAATAACAAGGGTGCAGTTGAAGGAATGGATTACATCGGTAAATGGTACAAAGAAGGACTCTTCCCGAAAGGTTTGATTGGCGGTGGCGGTGGTCAAGCAATGGACCAATTGTTCGGCGACAAGAAAGCAGTCGCAGTCATGAACGGACCATGGGCAGTCGCAAGCTATAAAGAAAAAGGCATCAACTTAGGTGCTTCAGCACTTCCGAAGCTTCCAAACGGTGAAGCGATTAAAACATTCGTAGGTGTTAAGACGTATGCTGTTTCAGCTTACTCTGAAAACCAAGAATGGGCAGAAAAGTTCCTCGCGTCACTGACTGGCGAAGAAAACGCGAAAGCGATGTTTGAGAAATACAATGAAATCCCACCGGTCACTTCACTTCAAGAAGATGCAACAATCAAAGATAACGAAGTGGCAGCAGCCGTCTTCGCACAGTCTAAAGACGGTGTACCAATGCCGAACATCGCTGAGATGGGTCAAGTTTGGGAGCCGATGGCAGCAGCACTTCAACTCGTTGCTACAAACAAACAAGATGCACAAAAATCAGCTGATGACGCTGTAAAACAAATCAAGCAACAAATCGAAGCAAACAATCAATAATCAACTGAATCACTGACACAGAATTAAAGAAAGGGGGATCTTGGATTCCCCCTTATCTTTATGGTTGGAAGAGAAGCCTGAGGTCAGACATGACCTTTGGAAAGGAGAACAGACGATGGCGGCCATTGCGACACCACAACCCACGAAAACACCAAAGCCAAAAACGAATCACCGGACGATTGCAGCAGCGATATCGATCGTTCCAGGAATGGGACAACTGTACAACAAACAATTTTTAAAGGGTGCGACATTCTTTATCGTCGTTCTGTCATATTTTTTAGTTAACTTCGAACTGTTTTTTAAAGGTGCTGGGAACGGTCCTGGAGATCGCGGAGCGATCTGGGGATTGATTACACTCGGTGAGGTAGCAGGCGTAAGGGGGGATCACTCGATCTTCTTGATGGTCGAGGGAATCATTGCATTGATTCTGCTTGTGTTTGGTATCGCCATTTACGTCTGGAACTTTATCGATGCGTATCGAATCGGTAAGCTCCGTGATTTGGAATTAGAAGTACCTTCTTTGAAAATGCAGCTGCGGAACTTCCGAGACAATGGATTCCCGTATGCCATGCTGATTCCATCGTTGGTTCTCCTAGTCTTCACGGTCGTCTTACCCTTGATTTTCACGTTTTTGATTGCCTTTACAAACTATAAGTTCAACAACTCACCGCCTGCAAAGCTTGTCGACTGGATCGGGATTCAAAACTTCCTGAACATCTTTACGGTCGATATCTTCCGTGACACGTTCGTCAGTGTCTTAGGATGGACGCTCGTCTGGACTGTTGCTTCGACAACTGGTGTCATTGCGATTGGGATTGGTCTTGCCGTCTTGTTAAATCAAAAAGGACTAAAAGGAAAACGTTTCTTCCGTTCGATTTTAATCCTATCGTGGGCTGTACCGGCATTTATCACGATTTTGATTTTCCGTTCGATGTTCAATGAGACATTTGGTGTCTTTAATACGACATTGCTTCCTGCCATCGGCCTTGATAGCGGTGTCGAGTGGATGACAGATCCGACGTATACGAAGCTTGCTTTGATCGGAATTCAGTGGTGGCTCGGTTTCCCTTACATCATGACATTGACGACGGGGATTCTGCAGTCGATTCCAGAAGATTTATACGAAGCGGCAACGATTGACGGTGCGACTTCAGGTGAAAAATTCCGCCTGATCACATTACCGATGATCTTATTTGCGACAGCTCCAATCTTGATTACGCAATATACATTTAACTTCAACAACTTCAACATCATCTATCTCTTTAACAACGGGGGACCGGCTGTTCCGGGTCAGTCGGCCGGCGGAACGGATATCTTGATCTCCTGGATTTACAAACTCTCGCTTGGTTCGAATCCGCAATACGGATTTGCCGCGGCGATTACACTCGTGCTTTCGTTCTTCATCATGACGATTGCAGTCATTCAGTTTAAACGTTCAAAATCATTCAAAGATGAGGATATGATCTAATGAGAAAACAAAACCGAATCAATATGGCGTTGTCATACCTCATTTTGACGATCGCCTCGATAATTATCGTGTATCCACTCTTATGGGTTGTCGGCACATCGCTTAACCCGGGGAAAAGCATCACTTCGGATATCTTCCCAAGCAATCCGACATTAATCCATTACTTTGATTTATTTGATGCAACACAAACGGATTATGGCATGTGGTATTTGAACACCATCAAAATCGCTGTCATTACAATGGTCGTCTCAGTCGCATTGATTACGTTGACAGGTTATATCTTTTCACGTTACCGGTTCGTCGGACGTAAAAATTCATTGATCCTGTTCCTCGTACTGCAGATGGTTCCGCAATTTGTTGCAATCATCGCGATTTACGTTCTGTTGAACATGTTGCAATTGTTTGATACGCATTTGGCATTGATTCTCCTGTATGCAGGGGGAGCGATTCCGATGAACACGTATCTTGCGAAAGGATATTTTGATACAATACCAAAAGAACTGGATGAAGCGGCACGGATGGATGGAGCAGGACATCTTCGGATTTTCTGGCAGATCATTCTTCCACTTGCAAAACCAATGGTTGCTGTTATTGCTTTGTTCAACTTCATGGCACCGTTCAACGACTTTATCCTGGCGTCACTTGTTCTCCGTTCACCGGAGAAACAGACACTTGCTGTTGGACTGTACAACATGGTTTCGGAGCAATTCGATAACAACTTCACATTGTTTGCGGCAGGTGCCGTATTATCAGCAGTACCAATCGTTCTTCTGTTCTTCGCCTTCCAGCGTTTCTTCGTATCTGGATTGACGGCAGGTGGAACGAAAGGTTAATCAATCAAGGGGGAATCAGCGGCATGAGACGAGGCGTGATGCTTCTCCTCTTGCCGCTTCTCTTGTCTATCGGAATGTTTCCGCAGACAAGCGAAGCTGCAGGGTGGGAAAAAGAACGAATGTATTTCATCATGGTCGACCGGTTTGAGAACGGTGACAAAAGTAATGATTTAGAGGCAGATCCAAACGATCCAAAAGCTTTCCAAGGCGGTGACTTGGCAGGTGTCACGAAACGTTTGGACTACATCAAGGATGAAGGATTCACATCGATTTGGCTGACACCCATCTTTAAGAACCGTCCAAATGGTTATCATGGGTATTGGACAGACGATTATTATGAGATTGATCCGCACTTCGGAACAAAAGAAGAATTTAAAACACTGGTCGAAGAAGCACATAAACGTGATCTTAAAGTGGTGCTCGATTTAGTCGTTAACCATTTAGGTCCGAATCATCCGCTCGTAAAAGAAAAACCGGACTGGTTCCATAAAGAACAGACGATTATGAACTGGAACAATAAAGCGGAAGTCGAGAACAATTGGCTGTTTGATTTACCGGACTTTAATACAGAAAATAAAGAAGTCGTGAAGTATTTGATTGACGTCGCGAACTACTGGGTGGATGAGACCGGAATCGACGGTTACCGACTCGATACCGTCCGTCACGTGCCACCGGCTTTTTGGAAAACATTCATACCGGCCGTCAAAAAAGAGCACCCGGATCTCTTTTTATTAGGCGAAGTATTTGACGGTGATCCGCGTAAGATTGCGACCTATTCGAAATTAGGATTTGATTCCGTGACGAACTTCCCGTTTTACTATGGGATCAAGGATCAGTTCGCCCGCAAAAATGGTTCAGCGGAAGAGCTGGATTCGGTTTATAATCGAGATACTACGTTTAATCCGAAAGCGATGTCACTAGCGAACTTTATTGATAATCATGATTTGAAACGCTTTATTACGGAAGCAAAAATTGGTGGGACCGCTGATGAGGAACGACAACTGCGTTTAGCCTTGTTCGCCTTGTATGCAGCACCCGGTATGCCAATCGTCTATCAAGGAACAGAGGTCGCGATGCCTGGTGGAGAAGATCCGGGAAATCGAATGATGATGGAATTTGATAAAAACGATAAGATGCAGGAATATGTACAGACGCTCAATAAGATGCGTAAGAACTATCCGGCTTTCGAAACAGGGAAACAACGGTTGGTGGCTAAAACCGATCATATGGCTGTCTTCGAACGAAAAGCCAAAGACCAGTCTGTCTTATATGCCATCAATTTAGGGGAAAAGAAAACGACGTTGCGTGTGAAAGCATCAGAAATCGGTGATGATCAACGCCTTCGGGGATTGTTGTTCTCTGACGTGGTACGTCAAGACGGAGATGCCTATGAAGTGACGCTCGATGCGAGCAGCGCGAACGGATATGTCGTGGAACGTTCACAGGTCAATTGGGTCTCGCTCGTTGCGATTGGATCAATCGCTCCAATCCTTGCCTTAATCATTTTATTCGTCCATCGACGACGGATCAATCGGACAAAGGAAACACACTAAAATACATTTGTAGGGAAATGATGAGGTGAAAGGGATGCAAGTAACAATCAAGGATGTCGCAAGAGAAGCGAACGTTGCACCATCAACGGTCTCACGTGTAATTGCCAACAGTCCGCGCATCAGTCAAAAAACAAAAGAACGTGTCCGCCAGGCGATGGAAGAGCTCGGCTACTATCCGAACGTCCATGCCCGGAGTCTTGCCAATCGAACGACTCAAGCCATCGGTCTTGTCATGCCTAGTGCGGCAACGAAAACACTTCAAAATCCGTTTTTCTCGGAAGTAATCCGCGGCATTAGTACGAAAGCACATCAAAACGGTTATTCCTTATATATGACGACAGGGGTTTCGGAAGAAGAAGTTTACGAAGGTGTTGTCTCGATGGTTCAGGGTCGTCGAGTCGATGGTGTCGTCGTCTTGTATTCCCGGACAGATGACAAGGTCGTTCAATTTTTGCAAGATTCGAAGTTTCCATTCGTCGTCGTCGGGAAACCATTTAGTGACTCCTCGCATGTCACATATGTTGATACGGACAATTATCTCGCAGGACGTGAGGTCACGAAGTATTTACATCAACTCGGACATGAGTGCATCGCGTTTGTCGGAGGATCGCAAGACTTAGCGGTCACGCAGGAACGGGTCGGTGGTTATAAAACAGCTTTAATGGAAGAAGGGCTACCAATCCATGAATCCTATATCGTCAGTGCACCGTTCATGACGACTGGCGGAGCGGACGCCGTCAAACGATTGATGTCGCTAGAACACCCGCCGACGGCTGTCGTCGTCAGTGATGACATGATGGCGCTTGGTGTCATGAGTACGCTGAATGAGATGGAAATCAGTGTACCCGATCAGATGGCGGTCGTCAGTTTCAACAATCTGTTCATCGCGGAGTTTTCCAGTCCGCCGTTGACATCGGTTGAAATCAACATCTTCGGTTTAGGGTTTGAAGCAACCAACTGCCTGATTGAACAAATGAACGAAGAGGCGACACCATATGGGAAACGTGTCATCGTGCCTCATTATTTAGTTGTTCGTCAATCTTGTGGCGGTACAGTGAAGTAAATACTCTCCCGAAACACCACTTGTCCGGTTAGGATAAGTGGTGTTTTCTGTTGAAGAAAAGGAACCATAAACCAATCGGGAACACGAAATGACCACACGGATCGAAAAAGATTTTTATTTTCGTGCAAACGATTGCATTAACGATGATTATGTGTAGAATAAAGAATGTAGAGAAAATTAAAACGCTTACAAAAAGGTGCTTGGGCATCCATTTGATTAAGAATAAAGGAGCGACTTATAATGAAACGATTGTTTGATATTAATGAGTGGAAAATTACGGAACAAGGTTTTCATCCAGAAGATAACCGCCTTGCTGAATCGATGACAGCGATTGGGAACGGCCATATGGGAATGCGCGGAAATTTTGAAGAAGATTACTCTGGAGACACGCATCAAGGGATGTACGTCGCTGGTGTCTACTACCCAGACAAAACCCGAGTCGGCTGGTGGAAAAACGGTTATCCGGAATATTTCGCAAAAGTTTTGAATGCGGTGAACATCATGGGACTTCGTGTTTCAGTCAATGGGAAAAATGTCGATTTGAACGAGTGGGAAGTTGTCGATTTCAAACGGGAACTCGATATGCAACATGGTGTTCTGACACGGACGATGCTGATCAAAAATGGTGTGGAAGAAACAAAAATTGAATCAAAACGTTTCTTCTCGATCGTCGATAAAGAACTGGCTGCACTTCGATATACAGTCACACCCGTTAACTTTGATGCGGAAGTGGTCATCGAATCATACCTTGACGCTGACGTCGAAAACGAAGACTCCAACTATGATGAGAAATTCTGGCTTCCGGTAGAGCACGGAGCCGAAGAACGATTTGCCTATGTTACTTCTAAAACGAAGAAACTGGATTGGCACGTCACGGCTGCCATGATTACTGATGTTGAGGGCGCGAGATGTGAAGTGCTTGAAAGTACATTACAGTATGTCGCGAATCGTTTCACGAAACAGGTACCGGCGGGTGAAGCGGTGACAGTTGAAAAGTTAGTAGCACTCGTGACGAATCGTGACTATGAGATTGAAGACTTATTGGCGCAGGCGATGAAACGTGTGAATGATGCGTTTGAGAGTGGATTTGACACTGTACTTGCAGCACATGAAGCGGCCTGGTTGAAACACTGGGAAGAGGCAGATGTGAAGATTGAAGGCGATGTTGAAGCTCAACAAGGGATTCGTTTTAACATCTTCCATATGTTCCAAACGTATACAGGCGAAGATTCCCGCCTGAACATTGGACCAAAAGGATTTACCGGAGAAAAATACGGCGGAGCGACATATTGGGATACAGAAGCATACTGCCTGAACTTCTATCTTGCGACATCGAAGCCCGACGTTGCTTGGAACTTATTGAAGTATCGTCATAACCAACTGCCGCAAGCAAAAGAAAATGCGGATAAGAATGTTGGGATGAAGGGTGCTTTATACCCGATGGTGACGATGAACGGGGAAGAGTGCCACAATGAATGGGAAATCACGCATGAAGAAATTCACCGGAATGGTGCGATTGCCCATGCCATTTATAACTATACGAATTACACAGGAGATACATCCTACCTCGGACAATACGGCTTTGAAGTACTTGTTGAAATCGCACGTTACTGGGCAAGTCGCGTCAACTACGTCCCTCATAAAGATGTCTATATGATTCTTGGTGTCACAGGACCAAATGAGTACGAAAATAACGTCAACAACAACTGGTATACGAACTTAATGGCTGCTTGGTGTCTGGAATACGCTCAGACGGTCTATCGTCATCTCGAGCAAGAAGAACCGGCGCGTCTGGAAGAATTGATTCATCAATTAGCTATTACGGATGAAGAATTAGCTCACTGGGCCGATATTGATCAAAAAATGTATTATCCGAAAGACGATTCCGTTCCAGATGTGTTCATGCAACAAGATGGTTTTATGGATAAAGAACAGATTATGGTCGCGGATCTTGATCCAAAACATCTTCCTTTAAATCAAAATTGGTCGTGGGACCGTGTCTTACGTTCTGTCTTCATCAAACAGGCCGATGTCTTACAAGGACTCTATTTCCTGACGGATCGTTTCTCGATCGAAGAGAAGAAGAAGAACTTTGATTTTTATGAGCCGCGTACGGTCCATGAGTCCTCACTTTCACCGTGTATCTATTCCATCATCGCGGCCGAAGTAGGTTATGAAGAAAAAGCAATGGAACTTTATCAACGTTCCGCACGGCTTGATCTTGATAACTACAACAATGATACAGAGGATGGTCTCCACATCACATCGATGGTCGGATCGTGGATGTCGATCGTTCACGGGTTTGCCGGACTTCGTGTCGAGCAGGGAACGCTGTCCTTCAAACCGATGTTGCCGAAGGGCTGGACAAGTTATTCGTTCCGGATGCAATGGCGCGGACATCACATCTTGGTTCAGGTCAAACAGAACGAAGTATGTATCGAACAAAATGCAGGTGAAGCATTTACGTTACAGCTTCATGGTGAAACAGTTGAAGTCCCGTCAGAAGGAACGGTTACGATCCCGGCTTCGATGACTGTATGATGAAATCAAGAAAAGGCAAACCGTCATGTTCTCATGAATCACGGTGGCAGATTTCAAATCTGCCGCCTTTTTTTTTGTTTGAGAAAGAAAGTGTTCAACTTCTGAAAATGAGAGCGTTACCAAAAAAAGAAATATAATTCTTTCATCATCTTGACTATCCGGACACAATTGTTATGTGCTAAAGTGTTCCAAGATAGTTTATGAATGAGAGGAGAACACGGTGTGACAGCGGTTGTAAAGGAAAGTATGTTAAAAGTAATTGTCGCCTCGATTGGCGGGTTCGTCATCGCAGTAGCGATGAACTGGTTCTTGATTCCAAGTGGTGTTTACTCGACAGGATTTACAGGATTGGCCCAGATTTTAACGCAGGTATTGCAAGGAACGGCGTTTGCTTTTGGGGAAAACGTCTGGTTTTTAGCCCTGAACCTACCATTGATTGTTTTGGCATGGATTATGCTAGGACGCAGTTTTACCATCATTACATTGATTTCTGTTTTGGCGACAACGATTTTTATCGGACTTATTCCTCAGTATGCTGTCATTCCGGGTGATCAAACACTCAATGCCGTGTTTGGCGGTGTCTTGCTGGCAATCGGAACGGGGATTACGATTAAATTCGGGGCATCGACGGGTGGTTTTGATATCGTTGCGTTGATTTTTGCACGTTTCTCTGACCGTAGTGTCGGATTATATCTGTTTGTATTGAACTTCCTGATTGCGATTCTCGCTGGAGCGTTATTTGGCTGGTCGACGGCCCTGTACACGATTGTCTTCATTTATGTCACTTCGAAAGTCGTCGATGAAATCCATACAAGCAATCAACGGTTGACGATTTTCATCATTACGAATCATGCCGACGATATTACAACGGCACTTCACCAACACATCATTCGCGGCATCACCCAGATGCCGGCAATCGGCACGTATTCACGGGCTGAGAAGTCGACGCTGATGATGGTCATCGAACGGCATGAGTTGCGCGATATCGAGCGGATTTGCCGCGACGCAGACGAAACGGTGTTCATCAACGTCGTCGCAACAGACTCTGTAGTCGGGTACTTCCGCAAAGGATGAGGTTAAATAAGAAAGCCGGCTTTTCTGTCTGATGGACAGAGAAGCCGGCTTCTTTTGATGACATTAAATCAGACCGAGAACATGTTTCAGATAGTAGGCAATCCCGTCTTCTTGGTTCGTCTTGGTCGTGCCGTTAGCAACCAGTTTTAACGCGCCGATGGCATTGCCCATCGCGACACCATGCCCAACATACTCGAGCATTTCCAGGTCGTTTTCTTCATCACCAAAAGCAATGATCTGTTTTTGTTCAATCCCGAGATGACGCGAAATTTGTTGTAAGCCAATCGCTTTACTCGTACCTTTTCGCATGACCTCGACCATATATTCCGGTTTGACCCACTGGCGGTTTAAGACCGTTTCAGCGTGAATGCTTGAAAGTTCGGATCGGATTTCCTGAACATGTTCGCCTTTGGCGTGAATCAACAGCGATGTCGGTTCATGTTGCAGGACCTTTCGTAAATCGCCGGTCGTCACGGATAAGGCATGATCCGTGTAAAATTCATAAATACCAATCGGATCATTTTGGAAGTAAACATGATCCGTCACCTCACAGACGATATTTTGTGTTTTCGAGTCCGATACCGACTCCAAGATGTGTTGAACGGTTTTCAGGGGAATCGGATGATGGCTGACTTCGAAATGGCGATCCTGCGGATGATGAACAAGTCCGCCGTTAAAATTGACGATCGGTGTCGTCAATCCAAGCTCATCGTAATAGCGTTTGGCGTGCCGGAAAGGACGCCCTGTGGCGATGACGACTTCATGACCATTGTCGCGTGCAGTTCTCAACGCGTGTAAGTTGGCCTGACTGATGGTTTTGTCGTCGCGTAATAATGTTCCGTCTAAATCGACGGCAATCAGATGACGTTGCATAGGATACTCACTCCACTCTGGATTCATTACGTTTACTGTAGCATAATCGACTGAAAAATAACTAAAATTGTCTGTGGTTTGAATTCAGGAAAGCGTTTAAAAAAATCGGAGAAAAGCTGTCCGCTGTCCTAAAAAATGATATACTACGAAACGTAGGACATTAAAAAGTAAGTTAAGAAATGGAGGGGGAAGAATGCGTTTTCTCGTTACATTCTTCTGGTCGTTCTTACTCGTGAACACAGCTGTGTTCATCGTATCAGCGGTCGATGCAGTCACGTATAACTTCGGATTCGCGACAGCTATGTCAGTCGTGACTTCACTTGTCGTCTTCGCACTTGATGCAGTCAATGAAGATCTTGGTCTTGGTCAAGGGACAAAGGCAGAATAAGGTAAAAGCGAGATATCGTCATTCGGACGATAGGCTCGCTTTTTATGATTTAGGAGGCATGTGATGATAGTACTTAAAAATGTGACAGTAGCCGGTGAAACGACGGATGTACTGATTGGTGTGGGAAAGATTCTTGCCATCGGTTCCTATGCGGTGGATGAACGGCTGATCACTCAGACGATTGACGGGACGGGCAAACAACTGATTCCGGGTCTGCTTGATGGACATGTCCATCCGATCGGCGGGGGCGGGGAAGGTGGTTTCGCAACACGAACACCGCCGCTTTCGGCCACTGATTTTTTAGAAGCAGGTGTCACGACCGTCGTCGGATTACTTGGAACAGATGGCTGGACACGAACAGGAATCGATCTGCTTGCGCACATGCGGGGTTACACGAGCCAAGGGATCCGTTCTTTCCTCTTGTCAGGCAGTTACGCTGTCCCGCCGGTTTCGATTACGCAGTCGATTGCGGAAGACATCCTGTTGATTAATGAAGTCATCGGGATTGGTGAGATTGCCATTAATGATCATCGTTCGACACAACCGACTGTTCATGAACTGTCACGTCTTGCTTCGCAAGCGCGGATTGCCGGTCTTTTAAAGGGAGTCCGGGGAACGATGAATGTTCATATCGGGGACGGCAAACGTGGGCTTGGCCTGCTGGAAGAAGTGGTCGAAACGACCGATATTCCGATTACACAATTTTTACCGACCCACATTAACCGCAGCGAACGGATTTTTGACGCCGGTTTACGTTGGGCGAAACAGGGCGGGCGTATTGATTTTACGACCTGTACGACAAAGGCGTTCATTGAAGAAGGGGAAATACCAGCAGGCCAGGCACTAGAGCGTGCTCTTGCTGCCGGTATCCCGTTACGCCAGATTACGATGTCGAGTGACGCTGGCGCCAGCTTACCCGCCTTTGATGAAAGTGGAAGACTGCTTCGTCTCGAGACCGGAAAGCCGTCATCGATTTTTGATGCAGTTCGTGACGCGGTGAAACATGGCGTACAATTAGAGGACGCCATCCAAACGGTTACATCAAACGTCGCAGAGGCGTACGGCATTTCCGGAGGAAGCATCCGGCAAGGCGAACGTGCTGATCTGTTACTGATTGATGACGCTTTGCAAATCGATACGATTCTTGCAGAGGGGCATGCTATAATGATTCAGAAAAAATGGCTGTTGCCAAAATGACGGAGGGATATTGTGTCGAAGAAATCTAACCGTGTAAAACCAACAAAAAAACCGCAGTCGAAAGCCAACTGGATTACAGCTGGTGTGATTGCGCTGATCGTCTTGATCGGGGCAACGATGTTACTGTTTACGGATCGAGAGGATTCTGCATCGAAAAACGGCAATTTAACGGCCAGTCAAGTGGCTGATAAGCTGAAGTCCGGTGATGAATTTTATACGTATTTTTATCAGACGGGATGCGTGCACTGTGAAAAAGTAAAACCGTATTTAGTACCACTCGGTGAGAAGCAGGACATTCCATTTGAACAAATTGATCTGGCAGTCGAACAGTCGGCTTGGGATACATTTGCGATCGAAGGGACACCAACTGTCGTTCACTTCAAAGATGGAAAAGAAGTCAGCCGGGTATCCGGTGAGCAGACAGAAGACGCCTACAAAGAATTTTTCGCCGGTAAAGCCGTTAAAAATTCTGAAGAAGAGTCGTCAGGTGATTTAAATGATTAAAAAATGGTTCTTTACGCAACTGTTTGAACTGAACGGTCATCCGACCGTCGCGAAACAACTGCGCCGCTTTGCGATGAGTCCGGTCAGTCGACCGCTGATCCAACCGTTCGTCAAGATGTATGATTTACAGATGCAAGAGGCAAGTCAGCCACTTGAATCGTATACGACGTTACATGAATTGTTCGTTCGAAACTTAAAAGAAACGGTTCGTCCGATTGATGGATCAGAACAAGCTGTCGTCAGTCCGTGTGACGGTGTCTTATCCGTTGTCGAGGATTTGACGGAAGAAAGTCGTTTTACTGTCAAAGGACAGACATATTCAGTTTCCGAATTGCTCGGTTCGCATCATGGCGCCGATCACTACATCGGGGGACGGGTATTGATTTTTTACCTCAGTCCGCAAAATTACCACCGTGTTCATGTACCGATAGACGGGACGATCCGGACAAGTTATACGCTTGGACGTGATTCGGCACCGGTCAATGATCTGGGTCTTTCCTATGGGAAACGACCGTTGACACGGAACTATCGTCGGGTCACACGTATCACACATGGTGAACATGCACTTGAACATGTCATGGTCGGTGCCTTGAATGTGAATACAATCGTCCAGACGAATCAAAATCGAGAAGTTAAACGGGGCGACGAGTTCGGTTATTTTTCATTTGGTTCAACGGTCGTCTTGATTTGCCCGAAAGATGCCATCACATTAGAAGTGGACATCAAAGGTCCGGTTTTGATGGGGCAACGCATCGGTTATTGGAATTCATGAATGAAGACGCTCCCGTCACGAAGGGAGCGTTTCGTCATGCTTAGGAGGAAGCTGTCATGCAGGTTTTAATGTTTACGGAAGCGTCGAGCTCGTCGCTTCAAATTTACGCGGCCTTATTCATTTTTTTAGTGACGTACGCTTTTATCATCAGTGAAAAAATCAGTCGGGCGATTGTAGCGCTGTTAGGTGCATTGGCAATGGTGATATTCGGCATCGTCCGGTTGGAATCTGCCTTGTTCGAATATGTGGAATGGGGAACAATCGTCTTATTGATCGGAATGATGATTTTAGTGACGATTGCCAATCAATCGGGATTGTTTGAATACATTGCCATTCGGGCGGCTAAAAAAACAAAAGGAGATCCGGTAAAAATCTTGATTTTACTGTCCGGATTGACGGCACTCGGATCTGCCTTTTTAGATAACGTCACGACGGTCCTGTTGATTGTTCCGATTACGTTTTCGATTACAAAGGTCTTAAAAATCAAGCCGTTTCCGTTTTTACTCGCCGAAGTCCTGTTTGCCAACATCGGTGGAACGGCCACGTTGATTGGCGACCCTCCGAACATCATGATTGGAGCAGCTAATCCTCATTTGACGTTCAATGCCTTTTTACTGAACCTCGCACCTGTGATTGTGTTGATTACAATCGTGACGATCGGTATTTTGTATATGATTTTCCGTAAACACTTACACGTAGAACCGGAGAATCAACAAAAATTAATGGAAATCGACGAAAACAGCTACATTGTCAGCCGCAAATTAGTCATGCGCAGCAGTATCGTCTTGTTAAGTACGATTGCGTTGTTCGTCATTCATCCGTTACTGAGTCGAATCGGGCTTCATTTGGAAGCACCGGCCATCGCAATCCTTGGAGCGACCGTCTTAATGCTACTGACGATTGAGAATAATCACCAATTGGAAGAAGTGTTCGCCCGGGTGGAATGGACAACGATCTTTTTCTTCGCCGGATTATTTATTTTGGTAGGTGGAATTCAGGAAGTAGGCGTTATCCGCTTCTTGGCAGAAAAAACGATTACGTTGACAGGAGGAGACATCCAGACGACGGCAACCGCTGTTCTTTGGTTATCCGGAATTGCCAGTGCGACGATCGATAATATTCCGTTCGTCGCGACGATGATTCCTTTAATCAACGATGTTGCGACAGGAATTGGTTTGTCGCCGGACAGTCAACAAGTCGACGTGTTATGGTGGTCCTTGTCGCTCGGAGCATGTCTTGGAGGGAATGGAACATTGATTGGAGCATCAGCCAATGTGATTGTCGCAGGATTAGCCACACGGCAAGGGGAGAAGTTCACATACGGACGATTCTTACTTTACGGGGCCCCGATCACCATCGTAACGCTGATTATTTCGCAACTTTATTTATGGATCCGCTATTATTGAACAGAAATTACGAAACGGAAGAGACCTGTGCTCTTTCGTTTTCTTTTGGTCGTCGCTCTATCAAATGGATTGTGCTATAATCGAACGATAAGAACATAACTGTTTCTTAAACTTAACTATAGAGCTAGACCATTATCTGGAGGTTTTATTCTTGTTTAAACGACTTTATCCAAAACATTTTGTGGCGTCGATTTATGATATCGACTTAGAGATGTTAAAACGAAACGGTGTCAAAGCAATTTTGACGGATCTTGATAATACACTTGTGGCTTGGAATATTGCCGATGCTCCAGACGAATTGGTGTCATGGCTCGATATGGTGAATAACCAATACGGATTTGACGTCATCATCGTCTCGAATAACAACGGCGATCGAGTCAAGAAATTTGCGGATCCACTTGGCTTACATTATATTGCACCGGCCCGTAAACCTTTACCGATTGGTTTCAAACGCGCGTTGACGGAATTTGGTTATCACGCGAAGGAAGTTGTTTTCCTTGGAGATCAACTGTTTACGGATGTGTTAGGCGCAAATTCAGTAGGTATCGAAGTAATCCACGTTCAACCCGTCGTCAAGACAGACGGTGTCGTCACAAAATTTAATCGCTTGATGGAACGATTGATTTTCCGTCGGATGAAACGTAAAGGAATCTACAAATTGACGCAACGTGTCAAAGAAGATCCGGCAGCGTTAAAACATCCGATTGAAACACTCCGTCAAGATAAGCAGCAATGACCCTGTCATACCGGTAGATGAAAGGATAGGCAGCAGTCGCAACATGTACGGCGAAAGGTCGGAAGTTACGCTCTTGGAGTGGCGTGCAGGGCGCTACGTTGAATAGAGAAGGGAAAGTCCCGATGCGGCTCAACACACACATGGAAGAAATCAATTGCGCAGGCTGTGGTGTCGCGATCCAGACAGAGGATCCAAAAGCACCTGGTTATGCGCCTAAATCTGCACTTGACCGGGAAATGGTCATTTGCCAACGTTGTTTTAAACTGAAGCATTACAACCAAATTCAAGACGTCGCATTAACGGACGATGATTTTGTCAAAATCTTAGATGGAATCGGTCAAAAAGATGCATTAGTCGTTAAAATCGTTGATATCTTTGATTTTAATGGAAGTTGGTTACCGGGATTACACCGGTTTGTCGGAAAAAATGATGTTTTGCTCGTCGGAAATAAAGCCGACTTGCTACCGAAATCACTCAATCCGAACCGTCTGATGAACTGGATGCGTCAAACATCAAAAGAGTTGGGGTTACGCCCGGTCGATGTGCATCTGATCAGTGCGAAAAAAGGACACGGTGTGGATGAACTGGCAGAAAAGATTGATTACTACCGTAAAGGACGCGACGTGTATGTCGTCGGCTGTACGAATGTCGGAAAATCGACATTGATCAATCAGGTCATCAAGCGTTTCGGAGAAGAAGAAGAGGCGGTCATCACAGTCAGTCACTTCCCGGGAACAACGCTTGATTTGATCGATATCCCGCTTGACGACAACTGTAACCTGTACGACACACCGGGAATCATCAATCATCATCAAATGGCACACTACGTGGATGCACGGGATTTGAAGCTGATTACACCGAAAAAAGAAATCAAGCCGCAAGTTTTCCAAATCCATCCGCAACAAACGTTGTTCTTCGGTGGTCTGGCACGTCTTGACTACATGGAAGGCAACAAACGATCGTTCGTCATCTATATGTCGAATGATTTGAAAGTACACCGGACGAAGCTCGATAAAGCAGACGATCTGTATGCGAATCATAACGGAGAATTGTTATCACCGCCGAATGAGAAGACGCTTGAGATGCTTCCGCCGCTCGTTCGACACGAGTTCAGTCTACGCGATAACATGAAAACGGATATCGTTTTCAGTGGACTCGGTTGGGTTGCAGTTCACGGAAAAGGCGGACGAGTTGCTGCCTACGCACCAAAAGGTGTTGCTGTCTCATTACGTGAGGCGCTTGTCTGATGCAATTTGCTGTCATCGGTCATCCGATTGCCCATTCGCTTTCACCCATGTTGCACGAAACATGGCTGAAGGCGGCTGGGCTTTTCGGTTGTTATACCACGGTAGATGTCGAAGTGAACGAGCTGGAAGCGTTCGTTCAGAAGGTAAGAAAACGGCAGTTTGATGGAATCAATGTGACGATTCCCCATAAGTCGGCCATCATTCCGTTTCTTGATCGTCTGGAGCCGGCGGCAGCACGCGCTGGTGCCGTCAATACTGTCTATTGGGACGGGGAGGAACTGGTCGGTACCAATACGGACGGAACCGGATTTGCCCGCGCCCTTGCGACGCGAACGAATGCGAAGAACAGTTTAGTGATTGGGGCAGGCGGCGCGGCACGTGGTATCATTCCGATGCTTCCCGGTCATGTTACAGTCATGAACCGGACGAATCAGACGGCTGAACAGGTGGCTGCTGAATTCGGACAATCTGCTGTCCCTTGGTCGAACACACTGGATTTGCTGCCGTATGATGTCATCATCAATACGACTTCTGTCGGGATGGCTCCCGCAATTGATCAGACGCCAATCGAATTGACAGCGACGAGAGCTTTAATTTGTGATATTATTTATCGACCGACCCCGACCCGTTTTTTGCGGGAAGCGACCGCAAACGGGCTTGATACACTAGATGGTGTTTTGATGTTTGTACTACAAGCGGCTGAAGCGTTTGAACGCTTCACCGGTCATCCGCCTGATCTCGCGCTCGGCGAGCAGGTGATTAGAAAGCAATTGGAGGAATCATAATATGTTAACAGGTAAACAAAAACGGTATTTACGCGCAACGGCTCACGACTTAAGCCCGATTTTCCAAGTCGGAAAAAACGGTGTTGGTGAAGCGATGTGTGCAGATTTGATGGATGCACTTGAAAAACGTGAACTCTTGAAAGTTCAAGTTCTGCAAAACTGTGCTGACGCTCCGAAAGATGTCGCGGTTGAGCTCGTTGACGGAACGAATGCAGAACTCGTTCAAGTCATCGGAAAAGTCATCGTTCTCTACAAGGAATCGAAAGAGAATAAGACACTTCAATTACCACGATGAAGATCGGTTTGATGGGCGGGACATTCGATCCGCCCCATATCGGTCATCTGCTGATTGCCGAACAAGCGAAAGAGCAACTTCAACTGGATGCGGTCTGGTTTTTACCGGCAAAACTTCCGCCGCATAAACAATCGACGGTGACGAGTGCGGCGAAACGGTTGCAACTTGTCCGAGAAGCAGTCCGGGACAACAAGGATTTCTCAGTCTCCGAGATCGAGTTTGAACGGGAAACGAAATCGTACACGTTTGATACGATCCGTGAACTGAAGATGCGTTATCCCGGACATGCGTTCTTTTTTCTGATCGGTGCGGACTCATTAGTCAGTTTAGGAACATGGCACCGGTCGGAAGAATTGTACAAGGAAATTGAGTTTGGGGCAGTCGCGCGTCCAGGCAGTCGTTACCTGATTCCGGAAGGTGCGCGTGTCACGGCAGTCGATATGCCATTGCTTGAAGTTTCTTCGACCGACATCCGACAACGGGTAGCGAGAGGGCGCAGTATTCGTTATCTCGTGCCGGAACCGGTCCGACAACTAATCGAGGAGTGGAAACTCTATGCGACTTGAAGAAGCGAAACGAATCATTAAGGAAACATTGCCCGAAAAACGCTACATCCATACGCTTGGCGTCGTCGAGACGGCAATTCAACTAGCTCGACAATATGGGGTTCAAGAAGAAAAAGCTGCTTTAGCAGCCATGTTACACGATTATGCGAAATATCGGAATGTGTCCGAGATGCAGACAGTAGCAGTAGAACTTGGACTGGATGAATTACTCAACTATGATGAAGAATTGTTGCATGCACCAGTCGGGGCAGAACTCGTTAAGCGAGAGCTCAGCGTTGAGGACGCTGATATTTATCAAGCGATCGCCAATCATACGACGGGTGCTCCGGATATGCCGTTGCTCGATCAAATCATTTTTGTCGCAGATGCGATTGAACCGAATCGTCAGTATCCGGGTGTCGAACAGCTTCGGCAGATTGCGCAGGAAGATTTGACGCAAGCCGTCATTGCGACACTTGTCCAGACGATTTCATTTTTATGCAAAAAACAAACAGTGATTTTTCCGCTGACGATCGAGACGTATAATGCGTTCGTGCCGGAAAAACGAAAGGGGACCGTCCTATGACAGTCGAACAAGAATTAAAATTAATCGTAAATGCAATTGATGATAAGCGTGCTGAGGACATCGTCGTACTCGACATGTCGAGTATTTCACCGATCGCGGATTACTTCGTGATTTGTGAAGGGAACTCAGAAAAACAAGTTCAAGCCATCGCACGTGAAGTGAAAGAAGTGGCACACAAAAACGAATTACCGATCAAACGGCTAGAAGGAATGGATGCGGCACGTTGGGTCCTCGCGGATCTTGAGAACGTCGTCGTACATGTCTTCCACCGTGACGACCGTGATTATTACAACCTTGAGAAACTATGGGCAGACGCTCCTAAAGTAGAAGTCGAGATCGACTAATGGCGTACGAACAGTTTGCGTATGTCTATGACGAACTGATGCAAGACGTACCGTATCCTGAATGGGTTGCATGGGTACTCGAACAGGTAGAGCCCGGTAAAAGAATCGCGGATATCGGTTGCGGTACCGGAACGGCAACTTTGTTACTGGCCGACCATTATGAGGTCACCGGCGTCGATTTATCGGAAGAGATGCTTGAAATTGCTCAGGAAAAAGCAATGGAGACAAATCGACACGTTGATTTTTGGGTACAGGACATGCGGGAACTTGAATTGCCGGATTCGGTGGATGCGATTACGATTTTATGTGACTCCTTGAATTATTTGCAGACGGAATCGGACGTCAAACAGACATTCGATAGTGCAGCACGTCTGTTGACGGACGGCGGAAAGTTGTTGTTTGATGTTCATTCCCCTTATAAGATGGAGACGTTATTTAACGGGAAAACGTATGCGACCCATGCCGAGCAAAGTTCGTATATCTGGTTCGCGGATCCTGGTGAAGACCCGTTATCGGTCGTCCATGAATTGACCTTCTTTATTGAAGGGGAGGACGGACGGTACGATCGTGTCGATGAGACACATCATCAACGGACGTATCCGCCGGAACAATACATTACCTGGTTACGCGAAGCAGGTTTCCGTGTGTGTGCCGTAACAGGTGATTTCACATCCGATGCACCGACTGAAACAGCAGAACGTATTTTCTTCGTTGCTGAAAAAGTATAAACTATCGAACCATCAACGGATATCCTGTTGATGGTTTTTTTTATGTTGTTTTGGGTTAGAAAGGCAGATGGTTTGATCAAGGAGAATAAAAACGAGCGTAGGGAGAGGAGCATCATTGGATAATGGAGGTTAGTCCTGTTCAGAAGCGGCGGAAAGATTGATACAGTCGAAGAGACAGGAGGGATATGGATGACGATTCCACGCTTACAGCAAGTAGCAACGATCGCGGTTGTTCTCCTACTGCTCGTTGTCTTATTTGTTCCGCTGCCTTCATGTTCGAACGAGGCATTGGTTGAAAAACCAGCAATCGTTGAACGAGAACAGGAAGCACGGGCAGAAGACCATTCGGCGGATCAGACACTGGTCCAGAAAAAAATCATGGTTGATATCAAAGGGGCGGTCAAACGACCCGGTCCATACAGTTTTCGACTCGGTGATCGCGTTCAAGATGCCATTAAACGTGCAGAAGTGACTGCAGAAGCAGACATCAAACAACTCAATCTGGCAGCACGTTTAATCGATGGTCAGGAAGTGATTGTTCCGACTAAGAAAAAGACCAAGGCATCAAAGAAGGTAGTACCGGAAAAGTCTGAACAAGCGGAAGTGCCAAAAGGATTACTTGATTTAAATGCAGCGACTGAAGAACAACTATTGGAAGTGCCAGGGATTGGTCCTGCGAAGGCCAGTGCGATTTTACAATACCGGGAAGAAAAAGGTGGCTTTGCAGCGTATGAGAATCTTGGCGATGTGAAAGGGTTTGGACCTAAGACATTGGAAAATCTGAAAGCTTATCTCATCGTCTACTGATGCCGCTGTTGCCTTTATTTTTTATGATCGGGCTCATCGCCTTAAAAGAATCCCTCTGGCTGGTAGCGGTCTGTTCAATGATTCTTGTACTGAAATCTTGGTCGATGTCGACGTATTCTGTGTTATCACTCATTGGCCTGACTTTCGTATTTTTACTGAATATGACGACGGAGCAGGTCGTCAGACCGGTTAAAGTCATCGATATTCTGGATGCCAAGCAGAATGGCGACAGAATCCGTTATCTCGCAGAAGCCCATAATCAGCAAATCGTTGTCGCAACCACGCTGGATGAAAAAACGGATCGTGACTATGAGCGGATCGGGCAACGATGTGAAGTCGAGCTGGAAGAGCGGACGGTATTGCCTCGAGTGAATTCGGGCGGATTTGACGAATCCCGTTGGATGCAGATTGAACAATTACAGGGAAAATATGAGGTTGTCCGGTGGGGGAAGTGTTCGGAGACGCCGGGATTCGAAGCGAATGGACGGCGTATTCGTCAGCAGTGGATGACGCGGATCGAACAACTTCCCATCAAACAAGCACTGTATGTGGAAGCCTTAGTATTAGGGGAAGATCGTTTAATGGATCAGATGACGATGGAACGTTTCAAAAAGTTCGGTTTACTCCATGCGATTGTCATCTCCGGTTCACATATTGCGTTTTTGATTGTAACGATGTTATGGCTTTTAAAAAAACTGCGGTTGACGCGGGAGCGGAGATTTGAATTTCTATTGTTGACCTTGCCGTTATATGGATGGTTGACGGAGTGGAGTGCTCCAGTCACACGTGCGGTGTGTGTCGCCATGGTATTGTTGTTCTGTCACAGGATTAACCGGCGACCTGATCCCTTATTGGTCGTTGGTTCGATTGGAGCGCTTCAATTGGCGGTCTCGTATACTTATCTATATGACGTTGGGTTTCAACTGACCGTCGGATTGACGATATTCTTATTACTGTCCCGCAAGATGTGGGAAACGATCAAACGTCCCTGGAACTGGTTGCTGATTAGCCTTTGGGCTCAAATCATGACAAGTCTTGTCCTGCAATTAGCTCAACAGACGGAGGTTTCCCTTTGGTCACCGCTGTTAAATTTGATTGTCGGAGGATGGATTGAGTGGGTGATTCTACCGCTGTCTTTCCTTGTCAGTGCAGCTGTGCTGATTCCGTCGTCTGATAATCTGGTTCGCCTGCATGGTCAGGCTACTTCATTCTTGGATCAAGCATTGGCTTGGGCGGAAAAATTACCCGTCCCGACCGTTGCGGTTCATCTTTTTTCACTTCCTGTGTTTCTGATTGTGGCAGGAGTGGTCCTTACAGGCTGGTGGTTGGCCGAACGCAAATGGTTCGGGCATCTGGTCCCACTGGTCGGGCTGCTCGCAGCGAGCCTTTATATGGATCAACAAACGCCGGAGCAAATCACCTTTCTTGACGTCGGACAGGGCGACAGTACAATCATCGAAAAAGCGGGAGAAACGTTTGTCATCGATACCGGAGGGGCATTCTCCTTATCGATCCGTCCTCCTTTACGACCATTCGATCCGGGTGGACAAATCGTAGCTCCGTTTTTGCACACACGGGGAGAAACGCACATTGAAGGATTGGTGGTCACACATGCAGACCATGATCATATCGGTGGATTGTTGGGGGTATTGCGAAAAATTCAAGTGGACACCATTTACATGGGAAAGTTCGACAATCAAGATCCAAAACGGCACGCGTTGATTGAACAGATTGAAGCGACAGGAACAAAAATTGAATACATTCGTTCAGGACAGCAGATTCGTCCCTGGCTCAAGGTGTTGGCTCCTGCAGCAAGCGAAGAAGAAGAAAATGACCGGTCGGTCGTGTTACTTGCCGACATTGCCGGGAAGCGCGTCTTATTGACAGGAGATGCGAGTATTGATCAAGAGGAGACATGGTCTGTCCAAAAAGTCGATATTTTAAAAGCGGGACACCATGGTTCGAAAACGTCAACCGGAGAACAGCTTTTGCAGAAAACGGATCCGAACCTGATCATCATATCGGCAGGACGAAATAACCGATATGGTCATCCTCATGCAGAAGTACTGGAGCGAACGAGGAACCGGACTGTCATGCGGACCGATCAATCGGGAATGATAACTTGTTCTGCAACGGGCTGTGAACCTATGCTAAAATAAAAAACAGCAACCCCCCAAGGTTGCTGTTTTACTGGTTATAGGCTTAAGAATTTAATTACAACGCCAATGATGAACAAGACTGCGAAAAAACCGAACGATGCGCCAAAACCGACCGCTGAGTCAAGCGCGTCATTACGTTTTGACTGAATGTCGTTTTCAAACGCATTCTCACTTGGTGGACGTACTGAATGTGCCATGCTGCATTCCCCCTAAAAATAGATTCCGCTTCTAGTATAGCGGAATAAAAGAGGATTATCTATGATGAAGTTAAGAACAAACTGTGAAATGTGGTGGGGAAGATGAAAACACCTTGGCTTGTCAACGGAAAACTGGCGAACCTTTATTTATTATATGGAACGGAACGACACCTTTTGGAAGAGTGGGAACGTGAAATCGTCAAAGCCGCTTTGCCGGATGGTGAACGCTTTGATTACATGAAGATTGATTTAAACGATCAACCACTCGATGCAGTACTCGATGAAGCGGAAACGGTCCCTTTTTTGAGTGATTACCGTGTCGTCATCGCTAAACCGGCGACTTTTTTGACTGGTGCAAAAGACAAGAAAACACATAACGTAGAGCGATTGACTGAATACATCGTCCAACCTGCGGATTATGCAGTTGTCGTCTTGATTGTCGAGGCGGAAAAACTGGATGAGCGAAAAACGATTGTCAAACGGTTAAAAGACCGGGCTGTCGTACTCGAAGCAAAAAAACCGACGACGGAAGAACTGTTTCGTTTCGTGATGGATGCTGTCAATGACAAAGGGTACCGGATGGAACGGCCTGCCATCGAACGATTGATTTTCCTGACGGGCGAGATGTGGGCGACGCTGACACATGAACTGGATAAACTCATGCTCTATGCCGGAGATCATCCGACGATTGAACTGGAAGATGTTAATTTACTGGTGCCACGGACGTTAGAGGATAATGTGTTCCAACTGACGGATTATCTGATGAAACGACAACTTGAACCGGCGATTCGATTGATTCGCGATCTCGAAAAGCAGGGACAGGAAGTGTTGGCGTTACTTGGTCTGATGGCACGACAGTACCGGATGATGCTGTTGTCCAAACGTCTAGCGGAACAAGGGTACGGGGAACGGCAAATCGCGTCCAAAGTCGGGGCGCATCCATATGCGATCAAACTCGCCCTACAGGCTGGTAAACGATTTACGTTCGCGCAGCTCGAACAGGCATTGATCGCAATCACGACGACAGACGAGGGTATGAAGACGGGCCGAGGGGACAAGCGGATATTGTTTGACGCCCTGATTGTCCGGCTTGCTACATTATAGGAGGCAGAGCAGATGGAGATTCGAATCATTTCAGCAACAGAGGTCATTCCACTTCGAAAAGAAGTTTTACGTCCCAACCAGCCGATTGAAATGTGTGTCTATCCGGACGATGATCTCGAATCCACTTTTCATTTAGGAGCCGTCAAAGACGGACGGATTGTAGCTATCGGTACTTTCTCCAATCGTCCTCATGAGGCGTATCCGGAATTGACCTATCAATTACGCGGAATGGCATCGAGTCCTGCTGTCCGTGGAGAAGGATATGGAAAAGCATTGTTAGAAGAGGCACGAAATCGACTGAAAGCAAAAGGTGCAGACGGTTGGTGGTGTAACGCTCGACTCAATGCTGTTCCTTTTTATGAACGATTGGGTTTGACGGTTGCGAGCGAGTCATTCGAAATCGAAGGAATCGGTCCACATCATGTCATGGTGGATTGCTTCTGACGGAAATAAAAAACCATCCGACAAACAGCCGGATGGTTTTTTAAACACAAAAAAATCACCACTGGAGCGGACTCCGAGCGGTGATCGATCACTGTATCCTTCAAAGAAGAATTAAAGTGCGTTTACGAGACGAGCGAGACGTGATTTGTCACGACCAGCTTTGTTGCTGTGGATAAGACCTTTAGCAGCAGCTTTGTCGATTTTCTTAGATGCTGTGTTGAAAGCTACGAGCGCTTGCTCTTTGTTGCCTTCAGTAGCGAAAGTTTCGACTGCTTTGATAGCTGAACGCATAGACGATTTACGTTGTACGTTAGCGACGCGGCGTTTTTCAGCTGTTTTAACACGCTTGATTGCTGATTTAATGTTAGCCATGGATGATTCACCTCCAAGAAAACTCATTCGAGATTTATATTCGCATATCTGCATTTATCGTTCAACAGAACAAACACAATTGTAGCAAACGTTTTTCTTAAAAGCAATAACAGCTCTAGGGTTTCTTTCGATTTTTGTTTTTTGGGAAAACAAAACGAGATGGTGCACCCCGTGTGATTTTTGGTATAATGAAGCGTATGTACGTTTGACTATAAGGTAAGGTGACTATAAACATGAATAATGCAGATCGTTTAAAGCGGCAAAAAAGTATTCGTAATTTCTCTATCATCGCCCATATCGACCACGGGAAATCGACACTTGCAGACCGTATTTTAGAAAAAACAGGTGCTTTGACATCACGTGAGATGAAAGATCAGACACTCGATGCGATGGACTTAGAACGTGAACGCGGGATTACCATTAAATTAAATGCCGTTCAATTAAAGTATACGGCAAAAGATGGTGAGGAATATATCCTCCATCTGATTGATACACCGGGACACGTCGACTTCACATACGAAGTCTCCCGTTCCCTTGCTGCTTGTGAAGGAGCGGTCCTCGTCGTCGATGCGGCGCAAGGAATCGAAGCGCAAACTCTTGCTAACGTGTATTTGGCACTGGATAACGACTTGGAAATCTTGCCGATCATCAATAAGATTGATTTGCCTTCAGCAGACGTCGAACGTGTCCGTCAAGAGATTGAAGACGTGATTGGACTGGATGCTTCTGAAGCTGTTCCGACATCCGCGAAAGCCGGTATCGGGATTGAAGAAATCCTCGAACAAATCGTTGCGAAAGTTCCGGCACCGACGGGTGACCCGGAAGCACCACTTGAAGCGTTGATCTTCGATTCGTATTATGACGCCTATCGTGGTGTCGTCGCGTCGATTCGTGTCGTCAACGGGACGGTTAAGATCGGTGACAAGATTCGGATGATGTCGACCGGAAAAGACTTTGAAGTCTTGGAACTCGCTGTCTCGACACCGAAGCCACTCCGTCAAAAAGAATTAACGGTCGGAGACGTTGGTACGTTATCGGCTTCCATTAAAACAGTCGGTGATGTCCGCGTCGGGGATACGATTACCTTGGCGAAACAACCGGCGACAGAAGCTTTACCGGGATACCGGAAGATGAACCCGATGGTGTACTGTGGTCTGTATCCGATTGACGCTGCACGCTATAATGATTTACGCGAAGCGCTCGAGCGTCTTCAATTGAGTGACGCAGCACTTGAATTCGAGCCGGAAACATCACAGGCACTCGGATTCGGTTTCCGTTGTGGATTCCTTGGTATGCTTCACATGGAAATCATTCAAGAACGAATCGAACGCGAATTCAACATCGATATGATCACGACTGCTCCATCGGTTATCTATCATGTTACGACGACGGCCGGAGAAGTACTCCATGTCGATAATCCGTCGAAGATGCCGGAACAGCAAAAAGTCGAGTTCATCGAAGAGCCATACGTTAAAGCAGCCGTCATGACACCAAACGACTATGTCGGTGCCATCATGGAGCTTTGTCAAAAGAAACGCGGAACGTTCATCGATATGGAATACATCGATACGGCACGGGTTAAAATCACGTATGAACTTCCGTTATCGGAAATCGTCTATGATTTCTTCGATCAGTTAAAATCAAGCACAAAAGGCTATGCGTCACTGGATTATGAATTAATCGGCTATCAGCAATCACGTCTCGTCAAGATGGATATCTTATTAAATAATGAAAACGTCGATGCCTTGAGCTTCATCGTTCACCGTGATTTTGCGTACGAACGTGGGAAAGTCATCGTTGATAAATTAAAAGCACTCATTCCGCGGATGCAGTTTGAAGTACCGATTCAAGCGGCCGTCGGAACGAAGATTGTTGCCCGTTCGACAATCAAAGCGTTACGGAAAAACGTTCTCGCCAAGTGTTACGGCGGAGACATCTCGCGTAAGCGTAAATTGCTCGAGAAGCAAAAAGAAGGTAAGAAACGCATGAAGATGGTAGGCTCGGTAGAAGTACCGCAAGAAGCCTTCATGTCGGTTCTGTCGATGGATGAAGATTAAAGAAGACACAAAGGGGGCGTTTCTGGCGCACCCTTTTTCTGTTTAAGTAAAGAAAGTCTGTTTAAGTGAAGAAAGGATGAGGCGAAATGACTCCACGCGCCGCATATGTCCACATTCCGTTTTGTGAACATATTTGTTATTACTGTGACTTTAATAAAGTCTTTTTAAAAAATCAGCCGGTTGCGGAATATCTCGATGCGTTAGAACGGGAAATCGAGCTGACATTACAACAGTATCCGACCGATCGGCTCGAAACGATCTTTATTGGTGGTGGGACACCGACAGCTTTAAATGAAGTCCAGATGCAACGTCTGATGGATATCATCGCGAAGCATCTCCTGCCGCTGACGGACGCAACACTCGAATATACGGTCGAATCCAATCCGGACGGCGTCTCACCAGAAAAACTCGACATCATGAAAGCAGGCGGCGTCAACCGGGTCAGCTTTGGGGTTCAGTCCTTTGACGACGGATTACTCGAGCGGATCGGCCGGACGCACCGGGAAGCGAAAGTTGCCGAGACACTTGATCATGCGGCAAAACGGTTTGACAACATCTCGGTTGATTTGATGTTCGGCTTACCGAACCAAACGCTTGAACAAGTCCGGTATGATGTCGAACGGGCATTACGTTTGCCGATCACGCATATCTCGTCGTACTCGTTGATTCTTGAGCCGCATACAGTTTTTGCGATTCAGGATCGAAAAGGGAAGTTGCCGTTACCGACGCAGGATTTAGAAGCGGATATGTACCGTTTAATGATTGAAACGATTGAAGCCGGCGGATTGCAACAATATGAGATTTCAAACTTTTCCTTACCGGGTCGGGAAAGCCGGCATAACCGGGTCTACTGGGAAAACGACGAATATTATGGATTCGGTGCCGGCTCGCACAGTTATATTAACAAGACACGCCGGGCAAACATCGCACCGATTCCACACTACATTAAAGCGGAAGGTTTACCGGTCCGCAATGAGACACCGTTAACGGAAGTTGAACGGATGGAAGAAGAGATGTTTCTCGGGTTACGAATGAAAGAAGGAGTGTCGGAACGACACTTTGAAGAAAAATACGGCTATTCACTCGATCACGTCTTCGGGCAGACGATTGCGAAGTTATTGCCGCGCGGACTCGTTGAGCGGACGGCGACTCATCTGCGTTTAACGGATGCCGGTGTACCGCTCGCAAACGAAGTATTTGCCGAGTTCATCGGAGAAGCGGAAGTCGAAGGGGAACTGAATAGTTAAGATCCGTACGAATGAAAACGGCGTCCATACAAAAGTATGCGGACGCCGTTTTATTTTTTGGGTTTTCGTAAAAAGTAGGCGGTTGTTCCGATGATCGCGATGAACACCCAGACGAACACACCGGCCATTGAAAACAGTTCGAGCATATACCTCATCCTTTTCTTGTTTGTTTCACTGTATCGCAGAATGGGAAAGTCTTCAAAGGGTTCAGCAAATTGGTTGACATCATTTCCAGAATTCCTTATAGTAAAGATGTAATTAGCACTCGCCAAAAGTGAGTGCTAACAAAATAAGGTGGTGAAGAAGGTGCTGACGGATCGCCAATTGTTGATTTTACGTGCAATCGTCGATGATTATATCAAAACCGCTCAACCCGTCGGCTCACGGACGCTCTCGAAACGGAGTGACGTGACGTTCAGTTCCGCGACCATTCGAAATGAGATGGCGGACCTCGAAGAAATGGGATTGATTGAAAAGCCGCATACTTCTGCCGGCCGAATTCCATCCGAGCTCGGATATCGATTTTATGTCGATCATCTGATTCGTCCGGAAAGCATCTCACCGCAAGAGGCAAAAGCGTTAAAATCGTTATTTGCCCATTCCGTGAATGAAAATGATCGGTTGATCCGACATACAGCGGACTTGTTGAGCGAATTGACACATTATACGACGCTTGTATTAGGTCCAAAAGAAGAAGGACAACGTCTCCATCATTTAGAACTGATTCCCTTGGCGGAAGGACGTGTCGTTATCGTTCTCGTGACAGAAACCGGTCACGTCGAACATAAGACACTTCAGCTCGCGGAAGCCCTCTCACGTGAGGCGGCAAGTCGCCTGATGGAACGGCTGAACCAAACGTTACGCGGAACGCCGCTCAGTCAATTGCGTCTCCGTCTGCTCGAAGAAATCAGACGGTTCCGTTCCGAACATTCGGAGCAGACGACCCTGCTGTCAAAAGCACTCGACATCGTCTTGACGGATCAGCATGAGGAACGTCCCTTGATTTATCTTGGGGGGAAAGCGAACATGTTTGATCAACCTGAGTTTCAGGATGTCGCGAAACTGCGTCCGGTCCTCGAGTTGATCGAGCAACAGGAAGCATTGTTCGATTTCTTGAGTCCAAGTCTGGATAATCAGATTTTGATTACAATCGGCAGCGAAAATAACGTCGATGCCCTGAAAGACTGCAGTGTGATTCGTGCTCATTACTCCGTTGACGGCGTCTCGCTCGGAACATTGGCCCTGATTGGTCCAAAACGGATGGATTATAATCGAGGCATCAATTCGATCATTCATCTTTTACAAGCATTCCAAACCGAGTTGCGTAAAAACAACTTGGATTGAATATAGAAAGGGGCTCGATTCAGAGTGGAAGAAAATAAGCAGAATCAAAACCTCAATACTGAAGAAACAACCGAGCAACAAACAGAAGCAGAAACAGTTGAAGTAACAGAAGAAGAGGTCGTCCAGGCGGATCTCGTTGAAGAACCGGCTGCACCCGACTTTGAAGCACAACTTGCGGAAGCAAAAGCATCAGAATTACGCCTTCGTGCGGATTTTGACAACTTTAAACGCCGGAACCGGATTGAAGCCGAAAACCGTGCGAAGTATTCTTCTCAGACCATCGTCGAGAAATTGCTTCCATTAGTCGATAATCTTGACCGTGCGCTTCAAATCGAATCGGACAACGAAGAAACGAAGTCTGTTTTAGCGGGTGTCGAGATGGTCAAACGTCAATTGGCGGAAACACTCCAAAATGAGGGCGTCGTTGAGATTCCAGCTGTTGGAGAAGCCTTTGATCCGAACCTGCATCAGGCAGTCGTTCAAGAGCCGAGTGAAGAACACGAATCAGGTGTCGTCACAGCGGAATTCCAAAAAGGATACAAATTACACGATCGTGTCATTCGTCCAAGTATGGTCAAAGTCGCAGAATAATCTACGTTACGATCTGATTTAACACTACTAAACTAACTATTCGAAGGTGAGGAATTTATCATGGCAAAAATCATTGGTATTGACTTAGGAACAACAAACTCATGTGTCGCAGTAATGGAAGGCGGAGAGCCTGTCGTTATCGCAAACGCTGAAGGAAACCGTACGACACCATCTGTCGTTGCTTTCAAAAACGGCGAGCGTCAAGTCGGGGAAGTCGCAAAACGTCAAGCCATCACAAACCCGAACACAATCATGTCGATCAAACGTCACATGGGTACAGACTATAAAGTTGAAGTCGAAGGCAAAGACTACACACCACAAGAAGTATCTGCCATCATTCTTCAAAAACTCAAAGCACAAGCAGAAGACTACCTCGGTGAAAAAGTAACGGAAGCGGTCATCACGGTTCCTGCTTACTTCAACGATGCAGAACGCCAAGCAACAAAAGATGCAGGGACAATCGCTGGTCTTGACGTCAAACGGATCATCAACGAGCCGACGGCAGCAGCACTTGCTTACGGTCTTGAAAAAGGCGAAGACCACACGATCCTCATCTATGACCTAGGTGGCGGTACATTCGACGTTTCGATCCTCGAACTCGGAGACGGTGTTTTCGAAGTAGTTTCAACTGCCGGTGACAGCCGTCTTGGTGGAGATGACTTTGACCAAAAAATCATCGACCACTTGGTTGCAGAATTCAAAAAAGACAACGGCATTGATCTTGCCCAAGATAAAATGGCGCTTCAACGTCTAAAAGATGCTGCTGAAAAAGCGAAGAAAGATCTTTCAGGTGTCTCTTCGACACAAATCAGCCTTCCGTTCATCACGGCTGGCGCAGCAGGTCCGCTTCACCTTGAAATGACATTGTCACGTGCGAAGTTCGACGATTTAACAGCTGATCTCGTAGAACGGACGATGGCTCCAACACGTCGTGCCCTCAGCGATGCTGGCATGACACCGGACAAAATTGACAAAATCATCCTCGTTGGTGGATCAACACGTATTCCTGCGGTTCAAAAAGCTGTTCAAGACTTCACAGGCAAAGAATCGTTCAAAGGGGTTAACCCGGATGAAGTCGTTGCCCTCGGAGCAGCTGTTCAAGGTGGCGTATTGACAGGGGACGTCAAAGACGTTGTCCTTCTCGACGTAACACCACTCTCACTCGGAATCGAAACAATGGGTAGCGTGATGACGAAACTGATCGACCGTAACACGACGATCCCGACTTCGAAATCACAAGTCTTCTCAACTGCTGCTGACAACCAACCAGCCGTTGACATTCATGTTCTTCAAGGTGAACGTCCAATGGCGTCAGACAACAAAACGCTCGGTCGTTTCCAATTGACGGACATTCCGCCAGCACAACGCGGTGTGCCGCAAATCGAAGTTAAATTCGATATCGATGCAAACGGAATCGTTAACGTATCAGCGAAAGATCTTGGTACGAACAAAGAACAATCGATTACAATCCAATCATCAAGCGGCTTGACTGAAGCGGACATCGACCAAATGGTCAAAGATGCAGAAGCAAACGCAGATGCTGATAACAAACGTAAAGAAGAAGTAGAACTTCGCAACGAAGCGGATCAACTCGTCTTCGCAACAGATAAAGCAGTCAAAGATCTTGGCGAGCAAATTGACGCAGCAGATAAAGAAAAAGCTGAAGCGGCAAAAGAAAAAGTCACAACTGCACTCGCAGGAACAGACGTCGAAGCGATTCGTGCTGCAAAAGACGAATTATCAACGATTGTTCAAGAATTGACACAAAAAGTCTACGAAAACATGGCTCAACAACAAGCGGGCGCTGAAGGTGCGCAAGCAGGCGGACAAGATGACAATGTCATGGACGCTGAATTTGAAGAAGTCGACGACAAAGACAACAAATAAGTAACCGACCGATTTTTCGGGCGCTAGAGAGAGCCAAAGCGTAATCCGCGCTTTGGCTCTTTCCATGTCGCCTGAAGTTCGGTAAAATCAAACAGTATGAAATGAATCGGACCTAAAGAGAGGAAGAATGCACGTGGAAAAACGCGATTATTATGAAGTGTTAGGCGTCGCGCGCGATGCCTCAGCAGCAGAGATTAAACGAGCTTACCGAAAACTAGCTCGGACTTATCATCCGGATGTCAATAAAGAGGCGGATGCCGATCAAAAATTCAAAGAGTTGTCGGAAGCCTATGAAGTCTTGTCAGACGACAATCAACGTGCCCGTTACGACCAGTTTGGTCACCAGGATCCATCGCAAGGAGGCGGTGGCTTTGGTGGAGCAGAAGGGTTCGGCGACATCTTTGATATGTTCTTCGGTGGCGGACGCCGTCAAGATCCGAATGCCCCGCGTAAAGGACAGGATTTACAATATGTCGAAGAAATCGACTTCATGGAAGCTTTCTCTGGTGTCGAGAAAGTCATTACGATTCCAGTCGAAGAAGATTGCGGAACGTGTCACGGTTCAGGTGCTAAACCGGGAACACATCCGGAAACATGTAAACGTTGTGGTGGATCAGGACACATCAACGTCGAGCAAAATACGATGTTTGGACGTGTCGTCAATCAAACGACGTGTTCGACATGCCACGGTCGTGGACAAATCGTCAAAGAACCATGTGAAACATGCCGGGGAGCCGGTCGTGTCCGTAAAAATAAAGATGTCCGCGTCAAGATTCCAGCCGGGATCGACAATGGTCAACAAATCCGGTTAGCAGGTAAAGGGGAAGCCGGTGTGAACGGCGGACCGTTCGGTGATTTGTATGTCGTCGTCCGTGTTCGGGAACATGAATTATTTGAACGCGTTGATGACCATATCGTCATGGATATGCCGCTCACTTTCGCACAAGCGACGCTTGGAGATGAAATCGAAGTACCGACTGTTCACGGGAAAGTCAGCTTGAAAATTCCGGCCGGTACACAAACCGGTTCACGGTTCCGTCTGCGTGGCAAAGGGATGCCAAACGTCCGTTCAGGCCATCACGGGGATCAGTATGTCAATGTCGTCATCATCACACCAAAAAATCTGACGGATCGTCAAAAAGAACTGCTTCGTGAGTTCAACGAAATCAGTGATGAAAAAGGTGTCGAAGAACAACACGAAGGCGTATTCAGCCGCATCAAAACATTCTTTACAGGGTGATCACTAAAGGAGCGTGACAGGAAATGAAATGGTCAGAAGTCTGTGTCCATACGACACAAGAAGCAATCGAAGCAGTCTCGAACATCTTACATGAAGCAGGAGCAAGCGGTGTCGTCATCGAGGACGTCGAAGATTTCGAAATGATGTCACATCGTGAAGATAACTTCGGTGAGATTTGGGATGAGAAGAAGCGCGACGAATACCCGGACAGCGGTGTACTCGTCAAAGCGTATCTTGCGGAAAGCAGTGATTTGACGGATACGATTAAAGGAATCGAACGCGACATTCAGATGCTGACGAAATTCGGTCTGACGATTGGTGCAGGAACTGTCACGCTGACACAAGTCGATGAAGAAGACTGGGCCCATTCGTGGAAACAGTTTTATAAACCCGTTAAAATCAGCCGTCATTTGACGGTCGTTCCAATGTGGGAAGACTACACACCGCAACCGGATGAAAAGATCATCGAACTCGATCCCGGGATGGCATTTGGAACAGGAACGCATCCGACGACAGTCCTCTGTATCCAGGCGATTGAAAATTATCTGAAAGACAACGACCGTGTCGTCGATGTCGGAACGGGTTCAGGTGTTCTGGCGATTGCAGCAGCCAAACTCGGGGCTAAAGATGTCTTTGCGCTTGATTTAGATGAAGTCGCGGTTCGTTCGGCAACAGACAATGTGGCGTTAAACAAAGTCAGCCAGCAAGTCACGGTCCGTCAAGGCGATTTAATGAAAGAACTCAAAGAACCGGTTGAGTTGATCGTCGCGAACATTTTAGCCGAAGTCATCTTACTTTTCGTCAACGATGCCTATGAACTGACTTTACCGGGCGGTCACTTCATCGCTTCCGGAATCATCGGTCAGAAAAAAGATATGGTGCGTGACGCGATGGTAGCCGCCGGATTCACCATCGTCGAGACGACGAAGCTTGAGGATTGGGTCGCGATTATCGCGAAACGCGAGGCTTAAGCCGATGCAACGATATTTCGTCGAACAGACCGCACGTGCGGGAAATACCTTTACACTGTCAAAAGACGACGCGCATCACATGAAAAATGTCATGCGGATGGATGTCGGAGATGAGATTTTAGTGTTAGACGGCACAGGACTGTTTCGTTGCCGGCTTGACCAGCTCGATAAACAATCCGCTGTCGCCCAAATTGTCGAAGAACTCCCGATTGAGACGGAACTTCCAATTCATGTGACGATTGCTTATGCTTTACCAAAAGGGGATAAAGTAGAGCTCGTTGCACAAAAAGCGACAGAACTTGGTGTCAGCCGGTTGCTTGTGTTTGAATCGGCCCGTTCGGTCTCGAAGTGGGATGCAAAAAAAATCCCGAAGAAGTTGGAACGGCTTCAAAAAATCAGCAAAGAAGCAGCGGAACAATCATACCGGGCACACTTGCCGACGATTGAGTATGTGACGTATGATGAAGTCCTACAACGTGCAGGTGACTATACAGCGTGTCTGATTGCTTACGAAGAATCGGCGAAAGAAGGGGAGGCGGCAGCCTTTGCTTCGACGTTGTCCCAGCTTCAGTCAGGCGACTCCTTATTGGTTGTGATTGGTCCGGAAGGTGGACTGACGGAAACAGAAGTAACGCGGTTAACCGCTGGCGGATTCGTGCCGGCATCACTCGGACGACGGATTTTGCGGACGGAAACGGCACCACTCTACGTCCTATCCGCCGTATCGTATCATTTTGAATTGAAAGGGTGAGTGAAATGGCAACGGTAGCCTTTCAAACGCTTGGTTGTAAAGTCAATCATTACGAGACAGAAGCCGTCTGGCAACTGTTCAAAGATGCGGGATATGGACGTGTCGACTTTGCAGATCATGCCGACGTCTACGTCGTCAATACATGTACAGTAACGAATACGGGCGATAAAAAGAGCCGACAAGTGATTCGGCGGGCGATTCGTCAAAATCCGGACAGCGTCATCTGTGTCACCGGTTGTTATGCGCAGACGTCACCGGCTGAAATCATGGCGATTCCAGGAGTCGATGTCGTCGTCGGCACCCAGGATCGTCATAAGATGATCGGTTATATCGAACAGTTCCGTGAAGAACGGATGCCGATCAACGCCGTCGGGAACATCATGAAAGCAAAAGTGTACGAAGAACTCGACGTACCGGCCTTTACCGACCGGACACGGGCTTCCTTGAAGATTCAAGAAGGCTGCAACAACTTCTGCACGTTCTGTATCATTCCGTGGGCACGTGGTCTGATGCGTTCGCGCCAACCGAAAGATGTCTTGAAGCAGGCACAACAGTTGGTCGACGCAGGGTACAAAGAGATTGTCCTGACCGGTATTCATACCGGCGGTTACGGAGAAGACTTAAAAGACTATAACTTGGCGAAGTTGTTAAAAGCTTTAGAATCCGTGACAGGTCTCGAACGGCTCCGGATTTCGTCGATTGAAGCGAGCCAAATCACGGATGAAGTGCTGGATGTCCTGAAAGATTCACCGATCGTCGTCCGGCATCTCCACGTTCCGATTCAATCGGGATCGGATACGGTCTTGCGCCGGATGCGCCGGAAATATACGATGGCCGAGTTCGGTGAACGGATCACGCGTCTGAAGGAAGTTCTGCCGGATTGTGCGATTACGTCTGACGTCATCGTCGGTTTCCCAGGCGAGACGGAAGAAGAGTTCATGGAGACGTTTAACTTCATCAACGATCATAAGTTCAGCGAACTGCATGTCTTCCCGTATTCGAAACGGACCGGGACACCGGCTGCAATGATGGATGAACAAGTCGATGAGCACGTTAAAGAACAACGTGTCGCTCGCTTGATTGCCTTGTCGGATCAGCTGGCCAAAGAATATGCGTCGAAGTACGAAGATGAACTGCTTGAAATCATTCCCGAAGAATTTTCGGAAGAAGCAGGCGGTCGTCTGGTCGGTTATACTGATAATTACTTACGTGTCGCGATTGAAGGGGACGAATCATTGATTGGTCAACTCGTTCGCGTCAAGATCACAAAAGCAGGTTACCCGATGAATGACGGGCAATTCGTTCGCGTCCTTGAGACATTAAAAGAGCAAGCCATCTAAAAGGAATTCGCCTTCCGGTTACAGGAAGGCGAATTTTGTTTTCCTGTCGATAAATTATTTTGTTTTCAGGTAACGGATACGCTACACTGAGTAAAGATTATACAAGAGAAAGAGGACATCAACTTATGCGAATCAATAAATTTATCAGCGAAACAGGATTTTGTTCCCGCCGGGCAGCAGATAAGCTCATCGATGCCGGACGTGTGACCATTAACGGCAACGTCGCCGAGCTCGGCTCGCAGGTCGAAAAAACGGACGCCGTCGAAATTGACGGACAGCCGCTTCAAGCAAAACCAGAACTCGAGTACTTGATTTTAAACAAACCTGTCGGCATTACATGTACGACGGAACGTGACATTGAAGGCAACATCATCGATTTCGTCAATCATCCGAAACGGATTTTCCCGATCGGACGACTCGACAAAGACTCGGACGGATTGATTATACTGACGAACGACGGAGATATCGTCAACCGGATTTTACGGGCAGAAAACAATCACGATAAAGAGTATATCGTGACGGTCGACGCACCGATTACGGAAACGTTCATCGAAGGAATGGCAGGCGGCGTCGAGATTCTCGGAACGACGACGAAAGAATGTGTCGTCGAACAGCTCGAGTCGCGGACGTTCCGAATCGTTTTGACACAAGGGTTGAACCGGCAAATTCGCCGGATGTGTAAAGAGTTTGGTTACCGTGTCAAACGCCTGCAACGCGTGCGGATCATGAACGTTGAACTCGGCGAATTACCAATCGGTGAATGGCGTGATTTGACGGAGTCAGAAATGAAGACGTTGTTCGAGATTCTCGATCAACAATAAGCTGAAAAAGTCGCCATGATGATGGCGGCTTTACTTGTATACATGGAAGGGGGTTCATCGTGGATAAACGTGGAATGAGTGCGACGTTCGTCGCTTATGTGATTGGTGGCTTGTTGCCAATCTACAAACTGTTCGCGGATGAAGTACCGGCGTGGACGGTCGTATCAATTCGCATCATCAGTGCCTTTATCTTTGTCACGTTATTACTGCGACTGACAGGAAAATTTAAACACGTCAAGCAACTTTGGCAAAGTAAACGCCAACGGAATACCGTTCTAGCAGCAGGACTCGTTCTTGGGGGGAACTGGACCTTGTATTTATATGCGATCGGGGAAGGGTATCTCGTCGAGTCGTCACTCGGCTATTACATTAACCCACTGGTCAGCGTCTTGTTCGGTTTATTATTTTTCGGTGAACGTCTGAATCGGGCCCAACTGCTCGCAATCGTCAGTGCCATCACGGGTGTCTTGATTTTAACGTTCGGTTACGGGAAGTTTCCGATCATTGCGTTTTCACTCGCCATCTCATTTGCCTTTTACGGTGTTCTGAAAAAGAAGGCAGCGGCAGAACCGTTATCTGGTCTGTTTCTTGAAACACTCGTGACGCTACCGTTTGCCGTATTGACGCTTGGTTTAACGGGTGCGAACCCGATTGCTCTCCCGACGGAAGCCTTGTTCGCGATCGTCATGTTAGGAGTGGCAACGGCCATTCAATTGATGTTGTTTGGATACGGAATGCCGAAAATCCCGTTCGTCTATGTCGGGATTTTACAATATATCGCTCCGACCTTGACCTTGATTCTCGGAGTCTTTTTATTCAATGACGTCTTTACACCGATTCACTTCATCGCGTTCTTGTTCATTTGGCTGGCCGTCGCTGTCTTTACAATCAGTGGGATATCAAGCGGACGAATGAAAATGAAAAAAGTATCGTGATTGAGAAAAGAGGAAATTATTCATGAATAAATCAGGTTTCATCGCAACATTATCCGCCTATATCATTTGGGGTTTGTTGCCGATCTACTGGAAATTACTTGCGACCGTCTCGAGTGAAGAGATATTAGCCCACCGAATCGTCTGGTCGTTTATTTTCTTACTGTTATTATTATCCCTTCAAAAAGCATTGCCGAAGTTTACGGGGGCATTGAAAAACCCGTTCACCCGTCGTCTTTTTTTCCTGAACGGACTGATCATTAGCATGAACTGGTTCATCTACATCTGGGCGGTCAATCATAATTTTATCGTCGAAGCATCGCTTGGGTATTACATCAATCCGATTGTCAGCATCATTTTCGGAGTGTTCTTTTTCCGGGAGAAACTGTCGCGGATTGAATGGCTCGCGATTCTACTTGCGACGATTGGTGTCTTGATCCTGACGATCGGCTATGGAAAGTTTCCTTGGATTTCGCTCGCACTGGCCTTCAGCTTTGGTTTTTATGGAGTCGTCAAAAAACAGCGACCGCTTGAATCAACGGTCAGCTTGACGATTGAAACGCTTGCTCCGTTACCGATTGCCATCCTGTTCTTAGGATATATGGGTGTCAGTGGGCAAGAGACTTTTACGTCGTCTCCCTTTGTGATGATCGGACTCTTTTTGACTGGTATCATTACCGCTGTTCCACTGTTATTGTTCGGATTTGGAGCGCAACGGATTCCGTTTACAGTCGTTGGTTTTCTGCAATTCGTTGCTCCGACGTTGTCGCTTGCGATCGGAGTTCTCCTGTATGATGAACCCTTTACGAGAACGCACTTGATTGCGTTTACATTCATTTGGTCGGCTGCCCTTGTCTTTACCTTAAATGGTTTATTGATTCGGAAAAAACAGTTACGAAAAGTCGCGTAAAAAGATAGAAGTCTGACCTCTTGCATGATAGAATGGAAACAGAGTCTAAGGGATATCCTTAAGGAGGAAATGAATCATGAATTTAGCAGGAATGATCGACCACACGGCTTTAAAAGCAGAAACGTCACGTGCTCAAATCGAAACACTTTGTAAGGAAGCACTCGAATACAAATTTGCAAGCGTCTGTGTCAACCCGACAAACGTAGCACTCGCAGCAGAACTTTTGAAATCAGACGACGCAGTTAAAGTCTGTACAGTCATCGGCTTCCCACTTGGTGCAAACACACCAGAAGTAAAAGCATTTGAAACACAAGATGCCATCAAAAACGGAGCAACAGAAATCGATATGGTCTTAAATATCGGCGCATTGAAAGACGGCGATCTTTCACTTGTTGAACGCGACATTCGTGCGGTTGTCGAAGCAGCAAACGGGACACTCGTCAAAGTCATCTTCGAGAACTGTCTCTTAACAAAAGAAGAAATTAAAACCGCTGCTGAGTTATCAGTCAAAGCAGGTGCAGATTTTGTCAAGACGTCAACTGGTTTCTCGACAGGCGGCGCAACGGTAGAAGATATCCGTCTCATGCGTGAAACAGTCGGACCTGACATCGGTGTTAAAGCTTCAGGCGGCGTTCGTGATTTCGAAGGCGCAAAAGCAATGATCGATGCTGGCGCAACACGCATCGGTGCTTCTGCCGGAATCGCCATCGTCACAGGTGGTTCTTCAGACAGCGATTACTAATTTAATCTGATAGACCGACGTGTTCTTTTTGCAACTGTTGTTGCGGGAAGGACACGTTTTTGTTTTAAAACAATTCTGAATTTGATTTTTAGGTTAAGAAGTCAGACAACCTTTCCGATAATCCATTGTAGAACAGTGGAGGGAAGTGGAAATATGTCAAAACGATTCAGTTTGTCCATACTAGCATTGACAATCGGTCTGGCGGGTTGTGGAAGTGTCATCGATGATCCGCAACAAGCAGTGAAGGAGCGTCGAAAAATGGCAGTCGTCTTATCCGATGTCGGATTAGGGGATCAATCATTCAGTGATGCAGCCATGAGCGGCATGTCCTTACTGCGTGAAAAAGAAGACTGGTTCATTGATTATAGAGAATTGAGCGAAACAAAATCATATGAAGCGGCATTTGCCGCATTAGCGAAACAACAGCCGACCGTTGTCGTCGGTCTCGGTTTCATGGGACAGGCGGACTTGGAGAAAGTTGCTAAACAGTATCCAAAACAGCAGTTTGCATTGATTGATGCCGTGTCAGAACTACCGAATGTATTATCCGTCACATTTAAAGAGGATGAAGGCAGTTATCTGGCGGGGGCAGCGGCAGCAATCCAATCTGACAGTGAAACGATTGGTTTCATCGGCGGCATGAAGTCGTCGCTCATTGAAAAGTTTGAAAAAGGCTATCGGGCCGGTGCAACAGCGATTAATCCTGACATCCGTGTTCTTGTCGATTATGCGGAGGACTTTGCTGCGCCGGACAAAGGACGGGAACTGGCAAATGCTCAAATGAAAAAAGAGGCAGATGTGTTATATGCGGCAGCAGGGCTTACCGGCAGTGGTGTTCTGGAAGCGGCAGAAGAAAAAGGAAATAAGGCGATTGGTGTCGACAGTGATCAAACGGCAATTGCACCGGACGCAGTCATGACGTCGATGTTGAAACAGGTCGATCTTGCGATTACGAAAATTGGCGACAGCGTTAAGGCATCAGGTCTTCAATCCGGTCAAATCGTGTTAGGGGTCAAAGATGGAGCTATTCAATTAGCACCGATTCGTAATGCCAACTTTACAGCAAAGGAACTGCAACGACTCGAACAATTGAAACAAGAAATACTGGAAGGCAAGGTGAAGGTCCAATGACGTTACGAAAACGATTTTTAATTTCGACACTTGTGACGATTGTCAGTGTCGTCGCCCTGATGGGTTGGACATTATTCGAGCTGCGGCAAATCCAGTCTTACAATGAAGATTACGGAAAACAATTGGTTGAGATTTCAGAATTGGAGACCAAGTTACTGTATGAGCAGGCAGGCTGGAACAGGTTAGCAAGCCAGCCGTCAGAAAATCAAAAAGAACAGGTCCTTGCCTTGAGTAAAAAAAATGAAAAAGCTCTCGATTCATTACAAAAAGCTTATTTGATTGATCGGTTTAAACCCGATTTGAATCGTGCCAAAATGAAGTATACGGTCTTAGCGGAGAAACGGACGGCATTATTAAATGCGCTCGATCCAATCGCAATCCGTTCCCATGCAGCCCAGGTGGAAGGGGTACTCAGCGATTTATACACGTTACATACAAAGAACGGTGAATTTTACGATGTACTGCAACAAGAAGCGAAAGATAAAACGTTGAATCTGACGCGTTCAGTTTTAATCGCGACATTCATCCTTCTGATTGCATTAGCACTCTACAATTGGTATTTCGCCCGGAGCATCACCCGTCCAATCAGCCGGGTCGTTAAAACGGCGGAACAGATTTCGCAAGGGGATGTCTCACAACAACTGCAGGTTTCAGGACGGACGGATGAAATTGGCCGTCTCGAATCAGCAATCGCCCAAATGCAAGGGACATTGCATGGTGTTATCGGGACGATCAGCCAGACATCGTCGACCATCAATCAGATGAGCGAACAAGCGACAGCTGAAAATGCAAATATCGTCGAAGTATCCGGAAACATGACACATGCCATCAATGAAATGGCCAGTGGTACGCAAACTGTCTCAGATGACTTACAAACGACAGTCAGCACGATCACGGATATGAGTACATTGTTTGAACAAAGTGAACAACGGGCACAACAGGCGTTGAGTCAAGGACAACTCGCGGATACGACGATGGGGAAAAGTGCCACCATCATGCAGGAACAAGCGGAATCACTGGCGACGGCTACTCTCCAAAATCAGGAGCTTGGTCATAAGTTGGCTGGATTCTTGCAACAAACACAGCAAATCGAACAGATGGCGCAACTCGTCTCAAGTGTCTCGGCACAAACGAATTTGCTATCGTTAAATGCTGCGATCGAAGCGGCACGGGCAGGAGAAGCAGGACGTGGTTTTGCTGTCGTGGCGAGTGAAGTGAAAAAGCTAGCGGATGAAACACATCAAGCAACCCGCTCTATCTTCTCACTCGTTCGTTCAATTCGGGCAGACGGAGCAATTTTGCAGGAAGCGTTACTTCAATCTGAAAAAGAACAAGCACATCAGGTCCAAAACTTTGCTGAGGTGACAGCAGCATTCGAAGAAACCCGTGGTCACGTGACGGATGTAACGGAAGCCGTCCAGTTCATGACGACACAGTTACTACAATCGAAAGACCAAGCCAATCAAGTGGTCAATCAGGTCAGCTCAGTCAGTGGCGTGATGGAAGAACTGGCCGCGGGGAATGAAGAAGTGGCGGCGTCGATGCGCGATCAGCAAGCATCATTCGAACAAATTCATCAACTTATGCTGGAACTGGAACAAACGACGACTTCACTCGATCAACAAACCAGCCAGTTCAAACTGTAATTCAAAAAGAAACATCAAAAAATCCCTCATCGGAGTTATTCCGGTGAGGGATTTTGCATCAACAGTTAGTTAAAAGAAGTCACTTGGATTCAGTTCGTTTGTCCGGCCGTTGGCATTGTATTGATAACCGCCGTCATGAATCTCAAAATGAAGGTGGGGACCGGTTGAATTTCCGGTACTTCCAAGATTACCGATTTGTTGTCCCTGTTTCACCTGTTGACCTTGTTTGACGGTCAGAGAATTCATGTGCGCATAAACGGTCGTATACGTTTTTCCGCCGATGCTGTGAGAGAGGTAGACGTGATTACCGTAAGGGCCGCCTGAACTTGCCTGAATGACAGTTCCGCTGGCGGAAGCAACGACTGGCGAATTCAGTGGACCCGCAAAATCAATCCCGTTATGGTACGCATATCCGTTACTTCCGCTGGCAGCACCCATTCCTTGTGAAATGGAACCGGCAGCAGGTTTAATGAACTTTCCTGTTGCTTTTGACAGGACTTTTGTACTTGCTTTTGTAACAGAAGCAGGTTGCGCCGATTGCGCGGCTGCTTGTTTTTCTGCTAGTCGTGCAGCTCGAGCAGCTGAACGGGCAGCAGCTTCCTGTGCTTTCAATTGAGCGGCTGCATCTTTTAAGCTCAAGATATTTGTTTCGATGGAACGTTTTTCTGTCTTCAAGCGCTTCAGCAACGTTGTCCGCTTGATTTTTTCTGCCGTTAGTTCACGCTGTTTCTGTTTTAGAAGAGTGCGATCATCGATCAAATCGACACGGGTTTGCTTCAATTCTTTTTGAGCAAGTGCCAATTGATGTTTATTTTGTTCGTAATCTTTTAATAAAGAAGCGTCGCTTTCAGCAATCGTATTAAAAGCATTAAACCGGCTGATCATATCTCCGACATCCTTGGCACCGAAAACAGCTTCGAGAAGCGGATCCTCATCTGCTTTCGACTGGCGGACTGCTAACCGATCACCCAACATTTTTTCCTGCTTGTTGATCTTTTCGCGCAAGGCATCGATTTTTTGTTCCAATCGTTTAATCTGCTTACGGTTTCGATCAATTTTTTGTTGGTTTTCAACGACTTGTAACGTCAATCCATTGATTTGTTGATCAAGCGCATAGACCTTTTGCTGGGCTTTGGACAATTGAGCTGTCGTTTTCGAGAGAGCTTGTTTTTGTTTTGACTGCTGCTTATGGTTTTGCTGTTGTTTTTCTTTATAAGAACTTGCCGCTCCGACCGGATGGACAAGTGGACTGAAGAGTAATGTCATCGTCATGAGGGACAGACCGAGTGTTTGCTTTAAAGATGATTTCATAGTTGAATCAATCATTCCTTCCTAAATCAGATACATGTTTTAAAATGTTACCTGTTCTACTCTAACAAGAAATAGGTCAAGTCTCCGTTACAGTTTCATTAAAAATATTATATGGAAATTATCAGGGAGTAACATTCCTTTTTGTAAATCATTCTTTGAATTCTCTCAAAAGAGAGAGAAAACTGTTGGCGAAACAGGAAAAAAGAAAAAATAAAAAAAGTGAATACAAGGATTCACTTTTAAAAAAGGGATGATATGTTTTTGTAATATTAAAAAGAACTGAAAAATGAAACGTTTGATGCATCGAGAAAAAGGTTATATAAATTAGTTTTGACTTACTCTTCGTAAATCATTTTCCGAGTCATTCCACCATCGAGAACCAATGTTTCTCCCGTTAAAAAGTCGTTATCAGGATTCGTTAAGAACAAAGCAGCCCGGGCGACATCTTCAGGTTTTCCGACTCGTCCAGCCGGATGCTGGCTATGATCTTCTGGTGAAAGTTCATGATAATTTCCGGTTTCAATCCAGCCGGGGGCAATCGCATTGACTAAAATTCGGTCTGGTCCTAAAGAAACGGCCAAAGCATGCGTTAATGCGACAATCCCGCCTTTAGTAGCCGCGTAAGATTCCGTATCCGGCTCAGACATAAAGGCACGGGTGGAGGCCAAATTGACAATCCGTCCACCGGCCGGGTTTTTCTTCAGGTAAGGAGCAGCGGCTTTTGTTGTTAAAAAGATGCTCCGCAGGTTGGTGTGTTGAACACGGTCCCATTCATCGAGCGATAATTCAAGTAACGGTTTACGAACCATGATGCCGGCATTGTTAATCAGGATATCAATCCGGCCGGTATGTTCGATGGCTTTATCAATCAATAGGTTGACGTCTTGTTCATCTTGAACATCCAGATGATAAAAATAAGCGGTTCCGCCGTCAGCTTCGATTTCCGATGCAAGGTCGTCACCCGTCATTTGATCAATGTCGGCCAAAATGACCGATGCACCTTCCTTGGCATAACTCTTGGCAAGTGTAGCTCCGATGCCATTAGCAGCACCTGTGATGATGACAGTATGATTGATATGATTCATTGTAAATTCCTCCTGGGGAGTGTGTAGTTGAGTAGACTGCTATAATCAGATAGCCGAAAACGAATCGATTAAAACATACTGGATCTTTGAAGAAAGGATTATCCAGATAGGCATTAGGGAACATAGAAAATAGCTAACGCTATTATTATGTTGAATGGGGGATTTTTGATGGATTTATCAAATCAAAAGCTCGAAACAGAACAAGAAAAATATGCAGATGAAGCTAAAGCGTATATTAATCAACCTAAAAAAACCAATTCGATGCTAAAACGAGCAATTGATAAAATAAATAAAAATTCAAGTTTATCAGTTGTTTTCTCACCGGTTCGCTTGTTTGTCGACATGGTTCGTTCTTACCAGTCAGGTGAATATCGAAATATTCGCCGGACGACGATTTTGAAAGTGATCGGTGCGTTAATTTATCTCGTTTCTCCGATTGATCTGGTCCCTGATTTTGTACTTGGATTTGGTTTTGCGGATGATATCGCCATCGTTCTGTTCGTGACAAAAACGGTGTTTGAAGAATTGACACGTTTTAGTGACTGGCAAGATGAGCAACAAAAAGCAAGCACGCAACCGCTCCAAAGTGAAGATGCGTATTAAGTGCATGAATTGATTCTGCCCTGCCACTGACATCGAGTCAGCGACAGGGTTTTTAGTCGTGAAGCCGAACACGATTTCTGTACGCTACCTCAAAAGTTCGTTACACTGGAGTTAGAAGAAAAATCCAGTGAAAGGGGGGGGATCATGGCTTGGCATTCGTGGATTGAATCGTATGGCTATTTCGGAATGATGTTGACGTTGATGTTTCCGTTTTTACCGAGTGAAGTACCTTTAGCTTATGCGGGCTACCTGGTACATACGACGCAATTTAATCTCATTATCATGTTGATTGTCTCAGTACTCAGTTTTGTGATCAGTCAAAACATCTTCTTTACGATTGGTCGGCTCGGAAGTGACCGCTTACTGGCCCGTGTATTTAAATGGTTTCGGATTTCTGAAACGAAGATGAATCAGTTTCAACGTCAAATGGACACACGCGGACGTTTTATCCTGTTGTTGTCACCGATGTGGCGGATGGGATTTGCCATCGGGGCCGGATTGACAGGTGTTTCACGGTTGACGTTCACGATTGCCACGACAATTTCCTTTTTCGCCTGGTCGGCCTTTTTCATTTGGGGCGGGAAAAAACTGGGGCATGGTATGATGGGGCGGCATCATGAACTCCATCACTATACACCTTGGCTCATCGGGTTACTCGTATTTGGAGCCGGATATATCTACTTCCGGAAGAAAACGCTTATGAAAAAACAAAACGCTTTTAAAAAATAGAGGAGTGTTCACATGGCAGTGATTTTATTTGATATCGATGGAACATTGATTGATTCAACCAATCAAATGACAGAGGCAATTCATCTGGCGATGGAAGATATGCCGCATCTTGTCAAACCATCAAAAGAGAGTGTTCAGTCCAGCTATGGTTTGGCAGGAAATGCTTTTTGGAGAAAAGCGATTCCGGATGCTTCAGAAGAAGACATTCGTGCGATTCGAAAAAAACGTCACCATCATCTAGAACAGACGATGGCGGGACAGGATGTTTTGTTTGACGGGATTCGTGAAATGTTAGAAACGTTGACCAAACAAGGACACATCGTTTCGACAGCAAGCAATTGCGGCGTTCACTATTTGAATCTAGTGCTCGACAGTCAAAACATTCGTTCGTATTTTACAAGTCCAAAATGTCTGGAGTCGGTTCAGGGTAAACAAAAAGCCGATATTCTAGCAGCCCATCGAGACGAATTCGGTGCGGTCGAATATTTGATGGTGGGAGACCGTTCATCGGACGTCGAAGCTGCACGAATCCAACAGATGCGGGTTGCGATTTGCCGGTTCGGTTTCGGAACGGAACAGGAGTGGAATTCGGCTGATTATCAGTTAGAGACACCGATGGACGTATTGAAATACGTATAATAAAGATACAAAAAAGAAGCGATGCTGACAGCGTCGCTTCTTTTTTGTATCAATCAAAATCGAGCCGGTATTGTTCATGATTCGTCCATGGACGGAAACGACGGAATAAGTGGTGGAATAAGAGACAAAGAAGAATCGGTAAAATGATGAAGAGTCCGAAGACAACCGAGATATTGCCCCATGTCCAACCACCGGTCATTAAATGTAACGCATTGATCGGACCAATCAGGCCTGACATGCCGAAACCGGCACTGAACGGTGTTCCTTGAACACCAAGAACGCCAGCCAGTCCGCCGAGAACTGCCGCACTGCACATGACTGGCAGAATCATGATGGGATTTCGGATGAAATTTGCCATTTGGATTTTAGGAGATCCTAAAAAGTGAGCAATGGAAGTGCCTCGTGAATTCGCTTGCCAACCGGCAATCGCAAGTCCGAAACCGGCTGCGCAAACACCTAAGTTGGCAGCACCGGCGGCAACACCGGATAAGCTGATTGCAGTTGCGATTCCGACAGTCGACAACGGTGAGACAATCAGGACAGAGAAGGTGACGGCTAAAGTGATGCCCATTAACACAGGTTGAAGGACTGTAAAATGAGTAATCAACTGACCGATACTGGCAGTGATTTTTGTGACATAAGGATAGGTCAGGACACCGATTCCGCCTGCTCCGACGATAATTAAGGTCGGAATGACGAGGACGGTATACGTTTTAAACCGATTGCCAATCCACAGTACGAGAGCTGTTGCAATGGCAGCCGTTAGTCCGGCATTGATGACATCCCCCGTGCCGACGAATAAGTAACCTGCTGTATCGGTCCGGCTTGCGACACCTGATCCAACGACAGTCGCGAGACCAATCGAGGTAGTTTCGATGGGAGACGTCTTAAACTGCATCGCTACGGCGACACCAATCACCATCGGTAACAAACGCATCGCAAGCGCGGTAGAGTCGATGATATGTTGGGCGGGAGAAAAGTACGGAAGCAAGGCTTTGGCGAGTTCGCCAAGTAAGGCGCCGGGGATAAGTGCAACTAAAATCCCGATACTAAGACCGTTTAACACATGGATTCCGAATTGACGGTCGAACCGTTTCGAAGTTGTCTTCATAAAAATCACTCCTTATGTATCACTTTTGTGCATAACAGTATAAAAGCGATGAATTGTGTTTAATCATACGAAAGTCTCTGTAGCACGTCAAGGTAAAAATGGAATTTTCTGAAAAAACAAAGGCAAAGTATTCGCACTCACACGATAGGACTGCTAGAGTGAAAGAGTAAAAATCGGGGAGGGAACAGTTATGTCAGAACAACAAATCGTATTAGCCAACAGACCGGACGGACGTCCGACACGGGAGACGTTCCGGTACGAAAAGATTGAACTGAATGAGTTGCAAACGGATCAAGTCTTGTTAGAGACGCTTTATATCTCAGTTGATCCATACATGCGGGGACGAATGAACGATTCCCGTTCTTATTCTCAGCCATTTGAACTGGATGCACCGATTCAAGGAGGCGTAGTCGCCCGTGTCATCGAATCAAAAACGGATACACTCGAAGTCGGCGACATCGTCGTCGGAATGCTCGATTGGGCAACAAAATTAGTCGTGGATGCCAAACAAGTCCGTAAAATTGATGCATCACTGGCACCTGTCTCAACGGCACTTGGTGTACTTGGGATGACCGGCATGACGGCTTATTTCGGATTACTGGATATCGGGAATCCACAGCCCGGTGAAACGGTTGTCGTCTCGGCAGCAGCCGGAGCAGTCGGCTCGATTGTCGGACAAATTGCTAAAATCAAAGGTGCACGGGTCGTCGGTATTGCGGGAAGTGATGAAAAAATTCAGTATCTCAAAGAAGAACTTGGATTTGATGAAGTCATCAATTATAAAACGGAACAAATCGGAGAAGCCTTGGACCGGACGTGTCCGGACGGAATCGACGTCTATTTCGAAAATGTCGGCGGGGAAATCGGTGATGCAGTACTCAATCGTTTAAATCCGTTTGCCCGTATTCCAGTCTGTGGAGCAATTTCCGGATACAATGAAAAAACAGATGTTGGTCCACGTGTTCAATCCAAATTGATCATGTCACGCGCACGGATGCAAGGCTTTTTGGTCGGAGATTACGCTAAACGTTTTAAAGAGGCGGCGGAGCAACTAGGACAATGGGTCAGTAACGGTGAATTAAAGTATGAAGAAACGATTTTTGAAGGGTTTGATCAAGTACCGGATGCGTTTCTTGGACTGTTTGATGGTTCGAATACCGGAAAATTGTTGGTCAAGTTATAAGAAGACGTCAAAAAAGGTTTTGCTTTCCTTTATGGGAGAGCAAAACCTTTTTTTAATGGAAAATCCTATTTATTGATCAGCGGGATCTTTTTGTAATTCTTCCAGATCGGGATCCGGATGCTGTGTTTCAGCCGGTTTGATACCGGGATCAGATGTTTCCGCGGGTTCCGGATCCGGGTGTAAGCCGACATCTGCTGTTTCGTTTGGCAAGTCTTGTTTTTTATCCGTCATGATTCTGTCATCTCCCTTATCATCAATACTTTTACATTTACCCCAATTGATTGTTCTAAAACGAAAAGCGACAGGTTTGAGTTCATTGTTTTGTGCGAAACACGTTGTGAACCAAAACGACTCCACACGTTTACGTCCTGATTTCATGACGAATGTCCGGGAAACCGTTAAAGGCTTCACCAAGTCTTTACAAAAACCTTGCAGATCCTTTAAGTCTCCTTTGAACTGGACTCGTAGACTGATAGGGAGATGAAAGAGAAGGAAGGGTGTATACGCGTGAGTGGACAACAATTTAAAAAAGCAGTCATGAAACAACTTCAGTGGGTACGCGAGGAGAAGCAACGGCTTCAATCGGAATCAAAGGCAAGTGTTGCTTCCATTGAACGTTTACAGAAGCTCCCGGTATTGACGATGAAAACAGGAATCCGACCAAACACTTCCGGACGTCCTTCGACAACAACGGCATATCATGAGCAAAGTAACAGCGGATTGTTACAGGAGATTGCGTATGCAGATATTCCCTTGCAAAGCGGAACGCGTTATTTTGAGCAGCGACCACTGGAAGTCGCCATCGTCTGTTCCGAATTCATGTATGCCTATTATCAAGATGCGCTCCACTTACACTATGTCAATCCGGCAACATTTGAAGAGGTATTTGAAAAACCGATTGACCTTTTCCTGGTCGTATCCTCATGGAAAGGACTACACGGAGACGACTGGAAAGGTGTCGCAACGCCGACCTCCAAAAAACGGGCCCGTCTGATGGAAATGATTCGACAGGTGAAGGCAAAAGAAATACCCGTTGTTTTTCAATCGACAGAGGATCCAAGTAATTTTGAACGTTTTAGTGGTGTGGCCAAGGAAGCGGATTATATTTTGACATCAGACGAAGCCATGATTCCGGAATATCAGGTGTTATGCGGGCATGACCGGATTGAAGCGACGACGTTTGGGGTGAATCCAATCATCCATAATCCGATTGGCGCGACACGCAGTCGAAAAAAACACGTTTTGTTTGCCGGCAGCTGGATGGCAAAGTATCCGGAACGTGTCAAAGACACTGAGATGTTATTTGATGGTGTCTTACGTTCCGACCATACACTTGATATCGTTGACCGCAACTATCAGTTGAATTTACCGGATTATCACTTTCCGGAACGTTATGTCTCGCGTGTCGCACCGTCAATTCCTTATGAGACATTACAACAAGTCAGTAAGTGTTATGACTGGGTATTGAATTTAAACAGCATTAAATATAGTAAAACGATGTGTGCGCGGCGAATTTACGAATCCCAAGCACTCGGAAATCTGATTTTGTCGAATTACAGCATCGCCGTCAATAATGATTTTCCGAACGTGTTTACTGTCCATGATCATCAAGAGGCTCAAGCGATTTTAGAACGGACGACCGAGGATGACGTGAAGCGGCTCCGGGCAGAAGGGATTCGTTCCGTCATGTCGTCCCATACCGTGTATGACCGGATTGATCAGATGACACGTTTGCTGAAGTTGCCAGTCCAACCGTTGCAGCGGAAACTTCTGGTCGTCTTACGCCACGTGACACCGGAACTAAACCGGATGATCGAACACCAAACCGTAACACCGGATTGGATTTACCGCGAAGAAGACCTGACGAAAGAATTATACGGACAGACCGATTTAGTGGCAGTACTCGACGGGGCGGAGTCATATGGAGAGTACTATCTTGAAGATTTAGTGAACGGATTTAAATACAGCGATGCAAGTATTGTCCGTAAAACAGCCCGCGATGAGGTACCGTTTGTCATTCGGGAAGAACAAGGCCAGCCGGTCGGCAGTATGATCTGGCGTGCTGATTTTTCCTATGAACAGTTCAGTGAAGGAAAGATGACAGGAAAAACACTGCTTCTTGATGCACTCGAGTGGAACGAGCAAGGGAAGTCATCTGCTGTTGAAACACCGGTTTTGTCCGTCGTCGTGCCGATTTTTAATAATGGATATCATCTCACATACAAATGTTTTGCCAGCTTAAAACGAATGGAACGATTTGACGAGACGGAAATTATCTTAGTGGATGATGGATCAACAGACCGTATGACTTTACAAGCGATTGATCGTCTCGCGCGACGACACGGCAACGTCGTAACCTATCTGTTCCCGACAGGCGGAAGCGGCAGTGCGTCACGCCCGCGTAATAAGGGCGTCGAACTGGCACGTGCCGAACGGATTGCGTTCCTGGATCCTGATAACGAAGTGTTGAGTGACCGGTATGCCGAATTATTGAGTGAACTCGATCATGACCCGACACTCGATTTTGCAGTCGGACATATGAAAAAGTTGGCAGAAAAAACAAGTATCATCGCCTTACCGAAAGTTCGGAAAGAAGGACGGAAGGTCTGTGAGCAACCCAAAACATATTTGCTCGAGAACCGTTTTTCCGTTCAAAGTATTCAGGCGTTAGTCGTTAAGAAGAGCTTTTTGCAGGAACACCAGCTGGAACAAGTCGTTGGTGCAGTCGGACAAGACTCATTGTTTTTCCAAGAAATGATGTTACATGCGGACCGTGTCTTACTCGTCAACCGAGTCATTCATTATTACTATGCCGCAGTAGCGGGTTCGACCGTCAACTCCTTGACAGTTCGCTTCTTTGAACGCAGCGTCGTCCGGGAAAAGGCCCGGGCTGAGAAGTTTGCACGTTATGGTGTCCTGGATGCGTATAAAGAAACCCGTTTCGAACACTTTTTTGAACATTGGTATTTGGTAAAACTTCGTTACTGCAGTGATAAAGATTTTGGTCCGAGCGTCGCGCTTCTCCGAATGATTATCGCTTTTTATGAACCGATGACATTAACGAATCCGTTGATCCGCCGATTCGTTGAACTTGCGGATAAAAAACAGACCGATGCAATCCAAGCATTGTTATTAGAGGAGGTACGGTGATGCCGACAAAACAGATGACGCGACCAAAAGATGAAATCCGTGCTGCTTATTATGATCAACTCGGAGTCCAGTTCGGAAAAAAAGTCCGGTCACGGATTCACTGGATTATTCGCGAGACAAAGGGCAGTCAGATTCTCGACATCGGTTGTTCAGGAGGGCTCGTCCCGATTTTACTCGGTCGTGAAGGGAAACAGGTTGTGGGAATCGATGTCTCACCGGAAGCCATCACAGAGTCGAGGAATGCACTGGAGAAAGAAGCACGTTCGGTCAAAGAATTGATTCAGTTTGAAGAAGAAAACCTGATGACGTTTTCGACCAGCCAACGTTTTGACACGGTCTTGATGACGGAAGTTCTCGAGCATATCGGCGAACCAGAACGGTTTGTCCAAAAAGCATGTTCATTCCTGAAACCGGGTGGACGGCTTGTCGTAACGGTTCCGTTTGGTGTCAATGACTATGCCGACCATAAGCGGACTTATTATTTACGTCATTTGTTAGAGCAATTGACACCCTATGGAACGATTGATCGATTGGAGCGGATGGACAAGTGGTTAGGCGTGATTGTGACGCTTCATGAGGAAAAACAACCGGTCCGCAGTATGACGAATCAAGAAATAGACTGGTTGGAAACGGCTTTTGAAGCAATCGAGCGGATGCATTTGACTGAAATCGTTCGATTAAAAAACCAGCAAAAGAAATGGGAGCAGAAACAGTTGAAACAGCAGGTCAACGAGCAGGAATATGCGGAGTTATCATCAGAACATGAGCGGCTGTTACAACAAGTGACCGAACAAGAAGAAACGATTGCACTGTTGGCACAACAGTATCAGTTGGTCCTCGAACGGTATGAAGGAGCACTTGTGTCGAATCTGGATGTCTTGGAGGCGAATACACAATGGAAATTAAAATACCGATCACTGGCAAATTCAAAGCTTGGAAAAATCGCCGTCCGTTACTGGAAGTTCCGACGAAAGCTCAAACAAAGACGGGCCCGGAGATGATGAATGTCTTGATGATCTGTCAGAATTTTTATCCTGAAATCGGCAGTGCCGCCAACCGGATGAAAAACATCTTTAAACGGATGGAACAACAAGGCAGTGACGTGCATGTCCTGACATCAGAACCACTGTACCCGACGGCGGAATTGTATACGGATGCGATGTTTTGGGACGAACCAAGTTTGGATGCGGCTAACATTACCCGGATTCAACCACGGGATCTACGGGCGACGACAAACTTATGGCGACGGCTCCGGTTGTTTTTAGAACAGTTTGTCTTGGCGGTCCGGGAAGTACGGCAGGATAAAAAACAGTATAGCTACATCTATGCGACGACGCCTTCCATCTTCATGGGACTGGTTGGAGTCGTTGCCAAGTTCATCAAAAAAGCACCACTCGTGTTAGACGTCCGCGATTTGTGGCCGGAATCATTGGTCGGTGTCGGAATCACGAAGTCACGCTTGCTGCTCGCGCCGCTCTACTGGCTTGAAAAATGGATGTATCATCGAGCCGATCAAATTGTCATCAACAGTGAAGGATTTCGTTCGTATATCGAAAGCAAAGGAATTGCCCCGGAGAAAATTCATTACATTCCGAATTCAATCGAAGAAAACGAATGGTTGATTAAACGGCGGAAAGTATCGGAGCAAGTCCGCGTCGTCTATACCGGAAATATCGGGTTGGCGCAGGACGTATTCTTATTACTTGATGTAGCGGAGCGATTAAAAGAGGATTCAAAAATTGAATTTCATGTCGTCGGATACGGCTATCATAAAGAAAAATTTGAAGAACATGTCTTAAAACGCGGACTGACGAATATTCATTTCATGAATGCGATGCCGAGATGGGACGCGCTGAAACAACTTGCCAAAAGTGATATCGCCTTTGCGACATTAGTCGAGAGTACAGCATTCGATACAGTGACGCCAGGAAAAATCATCGACTATATGGCAATGGGCTGTGCGATTGTCGGAGCCGTTTCAGGACATGCTGCGAAAGTGATTGAAGAGGCCGGAGCAGGATTCGTCTCACGGGAGCGTTGTCGCGAGACAATCGTCGGACAAATCCGTTATCTCGCAGAACATCCGGAAGCGCGTGAAGAAATGGGTCAATCGGGTGTAGCGTATGTCCAGACCCATTTTGACTGGGAACAAAATCAGGAACGATTGTTTGAAGCCATTCGAAAAACCAATTTCCAAGTAGTAGGGGTGAGTAAATGAGACGGGTCGGGATGTTTGTTTGGAATACGTTTACGAATGATGCACGTGTTTTACGGGAGTGTACAGCGCTCGCGGAAGCAGGGAATCACGTCGATTTATATTGCCTCAATGATGGCACATTACCAGCAATGGAGTATCATCCGGGCGGCTTTCGAATCATCCGAATTGAACGGACACCTCCTTTTGAAACAATCCTTCGTCGTCTGAAGAAGCGTAACCCGGTTACGCTTCTGGCTGGCGCAGGATTGTTCTTGTTCATTCCCTGGCTGATTCCGATTGTAGTGATTCTGTACGTGTTGCAGAAAAGTCGGTTTATCCGCTATGCGCTTTATAACAGCTTCGGCATTGTCCGGATGACACGGGCAGCACGTAAGCGAAACTACGATATCATGCATGCCAACGATTTAAATACATTACCGCAAGCGATTTTGGCGGCGAAAGGTGCGAAAATCGTCTACGATTCGCATGAAGTCCAGACGGATCGGACGGGATATGGAAGAGGACAAGGCGGATTGGAACGTCACTTATTACGATTTGTGGATCGGACGATGGTTGAAAATGAGACACGGGCCGACTATCACGAAGCACTTTATGGAGAGCGTCCGGCCGTGTTGCACAATTATCCGTTCTATCAAGAAACGGTACCAGAAGCACGCCCGCTACATGAAGAACTTGGGATTGAAGAAAAAGAACCGATTTTATTGTATCAAGGCGGTATTCAGGAAGGACGGGGGCTCGAGCGGTTGATTGCTGCGATGCCTTTGATTCGAAACGGCACACTGCTGTTCATTGGCGACGGGAAAATCAAGTCGGAGCTTCAACGGCTTGCGTCTCAATCCTCAGAACGAGAACGTATTTATTTTATTGATAAGGTGCCGCTTGATCAGTTACCGAGCTATACAGCAGCGGCGACGGTCGGGTTTCAAGTGTTACAAAACGTGTGCTTTAACCATTATTCGGCATCTTCGAATAAGTTATTTGAATACATGTCAGCTCTTGTGCCGGTCGTGGCAGCCGATTTACCGGAAATCCGTCGTGTCGTCGAGGCAGAGGCCGTCGGACTGCTCGTTGACGTTGAATCGCCGCAAGCGATTGCCGCTGCCGTCAATCAAATCGTCGAGGAGGACGGGTTACGCCAGGCGATGAAAGAACGAACAAAGCAGGCACGGCAGAAATACAACTGGGATAAAGAAAAAGACCGATTATTGACTGTCTATCATGAATTAATGAAGTGAATGAACGAGAACAGAGGCAGGAAACAACAAAGATGCAGGTAATTCCACGCTGAAGAACAATGGAATGGACCGGATTGTGTTGTTTCTCTCGCGAATGCAACAAAAGTTCGTTGTTTATTTACAAGCTTTACAAAAAGCATAGGAAAAGGGTGGAATGTAAGGTCTGTGAAGAATGCTTTAAGAGATGGTTAGAACCATTGGAAACACAAGCAATTGTCGTTATGGTCTAGGTACAGCCACGACACAGTCAGTTTTTTTTCTGACGTGAAGGACTAACTCGTACCTAGATGGAGGAATGACAAAATGAAACTTTGTACAATCGGACTCGGATATATTGGATTACCTTCTTCAGCCATGTTTGCAGATCACGGAACGGACGTCGTCGGGGTAGATATTGACCCGCGCATCGTCAAGATGTTGAATGCGGGAGATATTCACATCGAAGAGCCGGGACTTGAGGAAGTTATCAAACGTGTCGTCGCAAACGGAAAATTTCGGGCGACATTGACACCGGAACCGGCAGATGTCTTTTTGATTGCCGTACCGACACCAAATTTAAATGACACATACAAGTCGTGTGACTTGAAGTACGTGATAGCAGCAGTTCGGAACATGTTGCCGCACGTTCAAAAAGGAAATGTCATCATCGTTGAATCGACGATCGCGCCAAGGACGATGGATGATCATGTCCGTCCGTTGATTGAAGCAGCCGGTTTCGTCATCGGGAAAGACGTCTTCGTCGTTCATTGTCCGGAACGTGTACTTCCGGGACAAATCCTCCATGAACTCATTCACAACAACCGAATTGTCGGCGGCTTGACGCCGGCATGTGCGGATGCCGGAGCAACGGTCTACGAGACGTTTGTCCAAGGTGAAATCGTCAAGACGGATGCAAAGACGGCAGAAATGTCGAAGCTGATGGAAAATACGTTCCGCGATGTCAACATCGCGTTAGCCAACGAACTGACGCAAGTCTGCCATAAGCTCGAAATCAATGTGCTGGACGTGATTGAGATGGCGAACATGCATCCACGTGTCAACTTGCATCATCCGGGACCGGGCGTCGGGGGACACTGCCTGGCAGTCGACCCTTACTTCATTGTCGCCAAAGCCCCATCCCTTGCACGGATCATCCATACGGCGCGGGAAACGAATGTCAACATGCCACACTTCGTCGCAGAGCAGGCAGAGCGCCTTGTTTCTTCGCGTGTTCAGCCGAAAATTGCTGTCTTTGGCGTCACGTATAAAGGAAATGTTGATGATATGCGGGAGAGCCCAGCTGTTGATGTGATTGAACAATTGATTGACCGTGGACTGGATGTCGCAGTTTGCGATCCGCATGTCGAACGTTCGATTTCTTCACGCTTTGACCTGGTCGATGAGATTGAAGCCATTCAAGGAGCGGATCTTGCCCTTGTCTTAGTCGACCATGATGAGTTCAAACGTTTTGACTCACGCCGTCTCGCCAACCAGATGCGGACACCGCTCTTATTTGATACGAAAGGAATCGTCCAGCCGCTTGAAGATGTCACAGTCCTGAACTTCGGTAACCTGCATACGCATCAAACGACGGAAGTGGACGCAAAAGCAATATGAACGGGATTAGTACAATCGGGAAAGAGTTGAAAGATCATTTTTATCTGATCTTTCGTCTTTCACTTTATGAGACAAAAAGTCTATACAGCATGCAATATCTCGGTTGGTTTTGGGAAATCATGACGCCGCTCCTACAAATTGGCGTTTACTGGGTTGTCTTTGGTTTCGGGATTCGCGGCGGACATCCCGTTGACGGAATTCCATTTGTCTTTTGGTTGGTCAGTGGATTGATTGCCTGGTTTTTCATCGGTAGTACGATTCCGAGTGGTTCACGTTCGATTTACGGTCGGGTCGCCTTAGTCTCGAAGATGCACTTTCCGCTTAGTACAATCCCGGCGTATGTCATCTTGGCGCAGTTCTATCGCCATCTTGCCATGATTGCCTTGACGATTATTCTCGGTATGGCATTCGGCTATTTTCCGGGCTGGCATACGTTTGAATTGTTCTATATTGTTCCCGCAGGTGTCATTTTCCTGTATGCCGTCTCGCTGTTGTTATCGGCACTGGCGACAATGATTCGCGATGTCCAAAACATGGTGACGTCTGCAATCCGGATGTTGATGTACTTGACGCCCATCATGTGGATACCACCGGAACACAGTCTGTTTAAGACGTTGTTGATGATTAATCCTCTCGTCTATTTGATTGAAGGATACCGCTCGGCACTGATCGGAACCGGTTATTTACTCGATCATGTCTGGTACGGTCTCTACTTTTGGACGGTGACATCTGTGCTGTTGGTAGTCGGAGCAACGGTCCATCTGAGATTCCGCCGGTACTTCATTGATTACGTCTAGGAGGAGAAAACATGAGTCACGTCGTATTTGAAAATGTTTCAAAACGTTACGTCTTATATTCACGCCCGATCGATAAATTAAAAGAAGTGTTGTTCGGTAAAGTCAGCGGGAAACCATTTTATGCCTTAAAAAACGTCTCGTTTTCCGTCAAGCAAGGTGAAATTGTCGGAGTGGTCGGAATTAACGGGAGTGGTAAATCAACATTGTCTCACCTGCTTGCGAACGTCACGCCGCCGACATACGGTCGGGTGACACTTGGTGGGAAATCAGCATTGATCGCGATTTCGAGTGGTCTGAACAACCAATTGACCGGGCGGGACAACATCGAACTTAAAGGATTGATGATGGGATTGAATAAAAAACAGATTCAAGCCATCACACCGGAAATTCTCGAGTTCGCAGATATTGGGGACTTCATCGATCAGGCGGTCAAAACTTACTCGAGCGGTATGCGGGCGCGGCTTGGTTTTGCGATCTCGATTAACATCAATCCGGACATCTTGATTATCGATGAAGCCTTGTCAGTCGGTGACCAGACGTTTACGGAAAAATGTCTGGATAAGATGCGGGAGTTTCGTGACCAAGGAAAAACAATCTTTTTTGTCAGCCATTCCTTAAATCAAGTCAAAAGTTTTTGTACGAAAGTCCTTTGGCTCGAGTATGGAGAAGTCCGGATGTTTGGACCGACAGCGGAAACGATGGCGGAGTATAATAAGTACCTTTACTGGTACAAGCAACTTACGAAAAAACAAGCGGCACATTATGTTACGAAAAAACGAACAGGACGAAGTGATGAGATCGAGCGTTCCGAACGCGGTGAAACGATCGAATTGTCGTCATGAATAACGGATAGGGGATGGAACGAATGAAACGAGTCATGTTAGTGTTCGGAACGAGACCGGAAGCAATCAAGATGGCACCTGTCGTCAAAGCATTGGAGAAACGAGAAGGAGTCGAACCGATTGTCGTCGTGACGGCACAACACCGGGAGATGCTGGATCAAGTCCTTGAACTGTTCCAAATCGTTCCGGATCATGATTTAGATTTGATGCGTCCACGCCAGACACTCGAAGAGATGACAGCACGAATTTTAAATGCGATGCGCCGTGTCCTGGAAAAAGAGCAACCGGATTTGGTGTTGGTCCATGGGGATACGACAACGACATTCGCCGCCTCGCTGGCCGCTTTTTACCAACAGATTCCGGTTGGGCATGTCGAAGCCGGTTTACGGACGTATCAGAAGTATGCCCCATTCCCGGAAGAGATGAATCGTCAATTGACAGGTGTACTCGCTGATTACCATTTTGCTCCGACGGATCAGGCAGCGGAAAATTTACGCTTGGAAAACAAACAAAGTCCGATCATCGTGACAGGAAATACGGTCATCGACGCTTTAAAAACAACGGTTTCTGCTGATTACACGCATCCCGTTTTGAAAAGTCTTGCAGCAAGTGGCCGTAAGCTGATTCTGTTGACCGTTCACCGCCGGGAAAATCATCTGCAATTACCACAGATTTTTGATGCGATTGAACGATTGGCAGACAGTCATCCGGATATCGAAATCATCTATCCGGTCCATCCGAATCCGGTTGTACTTGAAGCGGCCGAACAATTGAAGAATCATCCGCGCATTCAATTGATTGAGCCACTCGATGTATTCGATTTTCATAACCTGGCAGCCCGGGCGACGTTGATCTTGACCGATTCTGGTGGCATTCAAGAAGAAGCCCCTTCGTTAGGTGTTCCGGTTCTCGTATTACGTGAGACGACGGAACGTCCGGAAGGTGTGGAAGCCGGTACATTGAAGCTCGTCGGAACAGATCCAGAACGTATTTATACAGCCGGTCATCAATTGCTGACAGATCCGATTGCGTACGAAGCGATGGCACAAGCTGCGAATCCCTATGGAGACGGGCATGCGGCCGAGCGGATTGTCGATGCCATTTTAAGTGAGGTACCGGTATGAGTTCACGACCACTTGAACTGGCGAGTTATCAATTTTTCCCGCAAGGCAACCGGGAAAAGATTTTACTCGAAGAAGATGGAAAAGAGGTCTGGTTTGATTTTCAAGAAGCTGATCCGACAGATAAATTGTACATCCAATTGTTTGATCAAGGATTTCAGTATCCTCCGTCAAAATTGTATCGGTCAGACGCTTCCTTTGAACAAGCGGAGACAATCACACTTACTTGTGAATTAGAAACAACCGAACCGTGTGATATTCAAATCTTTAAGATGCAGTACGGACAAAAAAAACGGATGCATTCCGAAACGGAGTGGTTGACGGTGGACGGTCCGACTACATGTGCCTTTCAACTGAATCGAGTTAAAGGAGCGGACTATTTCAAAATCGCATTCAAATTTTTACTTGAAGGGGACATGCGGGTCCGGTTGATGATGTTACACATCAATCGGCTTGTTCCGCTCAAACAGGAGGAATCCTATCATGTTATTTAGTTCAACGATTTTTCTATTTTTATTTCTGCCGACGGTACTGATTGTCTATTATCTTTTGCCGAGAAGCTTTCGAAATGGCTGGCTCCTCGTAGCAAGCCTTTTCTTTTATGCGTTTGGTGAACCGCGATTTGCATTATTGATGCTGTTAAGTGTCGGCATCAATTATTTCTTTGCATTATTCGTAGACGTCTACCGTCACCGTATCGGTGTGAAGTGGATCATGTTCAGCATGATTGCTGTCAATTTAGGATTACTGGGCTGGTTCAAGTACAGCGGTTTTTTTGTTCAGTCTGTCAATAAGACGTTTCATGCCGATTTTTTTGTTCCGGAAATCGTTTTACCGCTCGGAATTTCCTTCTATACATTTCACGCGATGAGTTATGTCATCGATATTTACAAGGAAAAGGAAGCCGTGCAAAAAAATCCGCTTGATTTAGCATTGTATATCGCCTTTTTCCCGCAACTGGTCGCAGGACCGATCGTCCGCTACAACACGATTGCGAGTCAGATTGAATCCCGTCAAGAAACCGTGTCGGACTTCTCGAAAGGGGTCCGCCGATTCATCATCGGATTATCAAAAAAGTTGATTTTAGCAAATGGCTGCGGTCAAGTAGCAGATGCCATTTTTGACATGAAGGATTTATCAATGGGGCTCGCATGGATTGGGATCATTGCTTACGCCCTGCAGATCTATTTTGATTTTTCCGGATACAGTGACATGGCAATCGGACTTGCGTTAATGTTCGGCTTTCATTTTCTTGAAAACTTCAACTATCCGTACATTTCGAAATCAGTGTCTGAATTTTGGCGTCGCTGGCACATTTCACTTGGGTCATGGTTTCGGGATTATGTCTACATTCCGCTTGGAGGGAACCGGGTTTCACCCTGGAGACAATACCGGAACCTTGGAATCGTCTGGATGTTGACCGGACTTTGGCATGGAGCGAGCTGGACGTTCGTTGCCTGGGGCGTCTATTACGGGATTTGGATCATGCTTGAAAAAGCATTTCTCGGGAAATTATTGGCGCGAGTCCCGGTACTGGCAACGGTCTGGACACTCGTATTGGTTCTGGTCGGTTGGGTCTTTTTCAGATCGGAAACGTTCCCGGAAGCCATCACGTATATTCAAGCAATGTTTATGCCGGACGTACTTTGGGATGACCGTGCGAGTTATCAACTTGTCCAAAACGGTGTCATCTTAGCACTTGCATGTCTTGCCGCAACACCAATTCCAAAATGGATTGGAGAACGATTTGTCCAGTCATCGGGCAAAATCGGACAGACGTTGCAATATGGGTATGCGATGGTTTTGTTGTTCCTCGCGACATCTGCGCTGGTTGCAAGTACATTCAATCCCTTCATTTATTTCCGTTTTTAGAGAGGAGGAACACCAGTGGCGCAACCTATTGAAAAGAATCAGAAACAGCCACAACCGGGAACTACATTTGAGAAAAAGATGATGTGGCTGACGATCATCAGTTTTTTTGTCATTTTGCTGACGATCGGAATTGGAACGATTCTTCGCGACGACCGTGTCAGTTCCCAACTTGAAAATCGAACACTTGCACAATCCGTTCAACCGACTATGCAAGGAGTGGCTTCCGGTGAGGATATGCTGAAGATGGAAAGCTATTTTGCGGATCAGTTGTTGTTACGTGGTACTCTCGTTGAAATGCAGGCACGTCTATCGAAAAATCTTTTTCAACAGCCGTTTCGAAATGGGATCTACACTGCTAAAAACGGCTATATGATTGAACCGAGTCAAGCGGCACAACCGGTCATTCCGAGTGCTTTTCAACAGTTCACGAAAGATGTTGATCGGCCGGTCTACTTCGCACTTGCACCATCCAAGACCGTTATTGCGGAACGGGATGGAATCATTCCGGACTATGTCGCCTCAAACGCTGAGCAACGGTACAAGACGATGCAAGCCGGCTTTATGAAAGCAGGAATTACATCGATTCCCCTTGATACGTTAAAGCTGACGGATTACTTTAAGACAGACCATCACTGGAACATAGATGGTGCCTATCAAGCGTATGACGAGATCATTCGCACGGTTGGAAAAACAGAGCCGACCTTAAAAAAAGTCGCAATGGATCCTCAGGCAAAACGGTCATCGGAACATCCGTATTTTGGTTCACTCGCCCGTAAGACAACGCTTGCGTATGCGAGTGCAGGAGACAAGATTGAATACTACGATGCCAATCAATTTAACGGCATTGATGTCTGTTACGACAACGTATGTGGTCAACCGCTGATTGATGAGCAATTCATTAAAGAAGAGGGGGATTATGCTGATCGTTATGAAGTGTTCATGCGTGGTAACCATGGCATTTTATCAATGTCATCGAAGACGAAAGGACCAAAGCTGCTTGTCCTCAAAGACTCGTTTGCGAATCCCGTCCTTCCGTTTCTCGCGAACAGTGCCAATCTTGAGGTCGTCGATATCCGCTATGTCAACAAAGATTTTGATGCCTCTGAATTTGCGAAGCAAAAAAACGTTGATGCCATCGTCTTTTTACACAATGCGAATATCGCCGGATTAATGAAGACGTATCAGCAGAAATTATAGGAGGTACCGCTGTGAAATCACGTTTGCGAAAGAGGCGACCTTGGATCGGGTGGCGCGTAATCAGTGCATTGTTATTAGCATGCATCTTGATTGTCAGCGCTACGACCGGGTATGCTTTTTTAAAATTACAGCATACGGCGGACGGTTTCATTACTCCGCTAAAAGGGCAAAAAAAGCTCCCGCTTGAAGTGATGCAACCGGTCAATGTCTTATTGATTGGTGTTGATGAACGAAAAAACGACCCGGGGCGGGCAGATGCCATCATGTTATTGTCGTTTAACCCGAAAACACAAAAAGCGACCTCACTGTCAATTCCGCGTGATATGCAGGTGACACTTGCAGATGGTGCAAAGACCAAAATCAATCATACCTATGCCTATGGTGGGGTGGAAGAGACGATTGAGACCGTCGAACAGACATTCGATGTCAAGATTCCGTATTATGCCAAAATCAATATGGAAGGTCTGATTGAGCTGGTGGATGCCGTTGGTGGAGTGACCGTTGATAATCCGTCCGCTTTTAGTTGGAACGACCGGCGTTTACAAAAAAACTATGCCGAAGGAAAGATCAAACTGACCGGACTCGAGGCGAGCGGTTATGCACGTATGCGGAAACAAGATCCGCTTGGCGACATGGGGCGGCAAATCCGTCAACGGCAGGTACTCGAAGCTGTTGGTATGAAGCTTGCCGGACCCGATATTTTGACAAACTTAGAAGAAGTCAGTCGGGTCTTGAAAAACAACTTTAGTACAAATATCACGTTTTCCGAAGCATCCCAACTCGCACAAGAAAATCAGACAGGATTCGAGCGTTTAAAACCGTTAAAACTCGAAGGCGAAGGATATATCGCAAGTGACGGTGTCTGGTACTTTTTTGCTTCGGATCACTCGATGCAAGTCACGAAGCAGGCAATCAATGAAGTGACGGATCGTCAATCAAAATGAGTATGTAAGAGGATGACTGAGAAGTCATCCTCTTTTTTTAGTGGTCATTCGTCCCTGTTGGTCCAAAAGTCTTATTTTCTTTAGCGAACTAAAATAAGCTTTGACAGATAAGTCGAACGAATGGAGAATGGAAATGAAAACGATTACATAAATCCAAGGAGGATACGACATGAATCGATGGAAATCAGTCTGTGCAGTTGTGCTAACGTTTGCACTGATCTTTAGTTTATTTCCGGTAAACGGTTTGGCACTGGAAAAAGGAAAATCGACACTCGTCATCATTCACTACAAAGAAGATAAAACAGCACCAAAAGAATGGAACCTTTGGTTATGGGCAAATGGACCAGATTACTTCCCGAATAAGGCACATGCCTTTAACGGACAAGATGCTTACGGAAAAATTGCCGCTTACGAATTTCCGGTTGATCAACCGGAGAAAATCGGTTTTATCGTCCGCGATGATTCCTGGAACAAAGATGCCGGTTCGGAAAGCGACCGCTTTATCACAAAAGACATGATCAAAGACGGCGTTGCGGAAGTATGGATTGAATCGGGCAGTAAAGAAGTTTCACCGGTTAATCCGACGGGCGGCAGTGACGTCGAGTCCGTCAACACGAACATTCATTATTACCGTTATGACAATGACTACGAGAAGTACGGGGTGTGGGCATGGCCGAACGCTCAGGACGGAAAACGGTTTGAATTTGACGGTCAAGACGCATTTGGCGCTGTGGCAAACGTCACACTGACGAATATGACGAAGGAACGTCTTGTTGGAATCATTCCTCATATCGAAGGATGGTCTGAAAAAGACGGGGCTGACCGTTTCTATTATGCGGGAGCGAAGGATATTTGGCTGATTGAAGGCGATCAAACGGTTTATTACAGCCAACCTGATATTGATCGGACGCCGAAATTCACAAGTTTCTTAGCAGATGATTTTAAGACGATGACGTTGAAAACGAACTCGCCAATTACGGCAGAAGATTTAAAAACGCTGACATTCAAAGGTCTTGTCAATCCGCTTGTCACACAAGTGGATGCGAAGACGTTAAAAGTGACGGTCACAACGGACATTGATTTAGCAGATGTCATTACGGTCGCACACCCGGTGTTCGGGGAAGGGGTTCTAGAAGCAGGAAAAGTATTGCGTTCAGATGCCTTTGACAAAAAATATGCGTACGATGGAAAACTCGGCACATCCTATCAAAAAGGGAAAACGACGTTCCGCGTCTGGGCACCGACTGCGCAAGCCGTTGAACTGGAACTTTATAAACTGCCGAAAAAACAAGCAGCCACAACAAAGGATATCGTCCGTGAAGTGAAGATGATCCGTGGCGACCGTGGTGTCTTTAATGTCACGATTAAAGGCGACCTTGACGGAACAGGATACACATATGAAGTCAAACATGCCAAAGAAACAACGCGCGCCGTTGATCCATATGCGACAGCTGTAGCCGTCAACGGAGATCAAGGGGTCATCGTCGATTTAAAGGAGACGAACCCAAAACGTTGGACGAAAACAAAAATGCCGCTGAAACAAGCAACGGATGCCATCATTTATGAAACACACGTCCGTGACTTGTCGATGTTTGATGTCACAGGAAACACATACGATTCAGGGATCAAGCAAAAAGGGAAGTATCTCGGTGTTGTCGAGCCGGGGACACGTTTATTGAAAGACGGTAAAAAAACAAAAACGAAAACAGGACTCGATCATTTGAAAGAACTTGGCATCACGCATGTCCAGTTCATTCCGGTCTACGATTTTAATACGGCTTCTGTCGACGAGACAAATCCGTTAAAAACATACAATTGGGGCTATGATCCGAAAAACTACAATGCACCGGAAGGCTCTTACGCGACTAATCCGTACGATCCAAAAGTCCGGATTAAAGAAATGAAACAAATGATTCAAGGTTTGCACGATAACGGGCTCCGCGCCGTCATGGATGTCGTCTACAATCATATGTTTGACGCCAAAGCATCGAATCTCGATAAAATCGTTCCAGGTTACTACTACCGTTACACTGAAGACGGAGATCTCGCCAACGGAACAGGTGTCGGAAACGATACCGCCTCTGAACGGAAAATGATGCATAAATTGATTGTTGATTCTGTCGCCTACTGGGCAAAAGAATACCGTTGGGACGGTTTCCGCTTTGATTTGATGGGGATTCATGACGTCAAGACGATGAATGCCGTCAAAAAAACGACAACTAAAATCGATCCATCAATTCTTGTCTTCGGGGAAGGCTGGAGTCTCGGAACACCACTTCCGGAAGCAGACAAAGCCAACCAGACGAATGCAAAACAGATGCCGGGAATTGCTCATTTCAACGATAACTTGCGTGATGCGCTTAAAGGAAGTGTCTTTGAAGACACGGATGCCGGTTTCATCAACGGTAAAACGGGTCTTGAAACACGCATCAAACGCGGAATCGTCGGTGAGATTGCGTACAGCAAAGACATCACTGGATTCGCAGCAGAGCCGAATCAAGCCATCACGTATGTCGAAGCTCACGATAACCACACATTGTGGGACAAGTTGAACTTAACGAATCCGACAGATACCGATGTGACGAAAACAAAAATGCACCGTTTGGCGTCAAGTATTCTGCTGACGTCACAAGGAACAACATTTATCCATGCCGGTCAAGATTTCATGCGGACAAAAGGTGGCGACCATAACTCGTACAAATCACCTGATTCCGTCAACCAACTCGACTGGAAACGTAAAATGGACCGTCAAACTGATGTCGACTATATGAAAGGTCTGATTCAAGTCCGGAAAGCGAATCCTGCTCTTCATTTAGGAACAGCAAAAGACATCCGCCGCTACCTGACGTTCACATCGTCACCAGAGCAGGTTGTAGCGTATCAATTATCAGATGATGCGCCTCAGCAAAAAACAGATCTTTATGTCGTTCACAATGCGAAACGTCAAGCCGTCAAGATGACGTTACCAAAAGGAACATGGAATGTGATCGTCGATGGTAAAACCGCCGGAACGAAAACACTGAAGAAAGTATCAGGCAACGTGACGGTTGATCCGCTCAGCTCGTACGTCCTAAAAAAATAATCAACTCAAAAACGCGCCGCCCCTGTGAATGACTCACGGGGGGAGCGCGTTTTTCATCTAAGGAAAGTTAAGCGTAACGCTCGTCTTCTTCCTCTTCTTCGTTCAGGTTACCTTCTTCTGATTTTGCGACGATAACGGCACAAGCGGCGTCACCTGTGATATTGACGGCTGTCCGCATCATATCAAGCAGACGGTCGACACCGATGATCAAGGCAATCCCTTCGACAGGCAGATTGACGGACTGGAGAACCATCGTCAGCATGACGAGACCGACACCCGGTACGCCGGCTGTTCCGACAGACGCGAGAACGGCAGTCAGGACGACGGTTGCCAGTTGTGCCGGTGACAAGTTGATATCATACACCTGAGCGATAAAGACCGTCGCGACCCCTTGCATGATCGCCGTTCCATCCATGTTGATCGTTGCTCCGAGCGGTTGGACAAAGCTGGATACCGAGCGCGGGACTTTCAGTTCACGCTGCGCTGTCTGCATGGCGACCGGTAATGTCGCGTTCGACGATGAAGTCGAGAAGGCGAACAGCATGACCGGAGCAAACTTTTTAAAGAAGAAGAACGGATTCATTTTTCCGAGCAGTGAAACGGTTGATCCGTACGTCAACAACGAATGAATGATTAGAGAAAGCACCACGACCATCATGTAAAAGAACATGGCTTTGAGCGAAGCAAATCCTTGTGCACCGACGGCGGAAGCAATCAATGCAAATGCGCCGAGCGGGGCCATCTTCATGACAAGACCAATCAAATACGTCATCAAATCATTTCCTTGCTCGATGAATGAACGTAACGTCGATGCTTTGTTGCCAAGGAACGTAATACCGAAACCGATAAAGACACTGAAGACAATTAGTTGCAGCATATTACCTTCTGCCATCGAAGCAATCGGATTTGTCGGAAACATTCCGACGATCGTATTAATTAAACTTGTATCCGGTAAATTGCCTTGATCATACTTCAAGTTGTCTGTCGCAAAACTACCGAATGTTCCAGGTTTAATCAACAGCGATAGACCAAGGGCGATGACGATGGCGACAGCGGTCGTCGTCATGAAATACGTAATCGCTTTTCCGCCGACACGGCCCAGTTCTTTTGGATTTCCAAGTCCCATGACACCAAGGGAAATCGAGAAGAAGACGATTGGTACGACAAGCATCTTGATCAGGTTCAGGAAGATCGTCCCGATCGGTTGGAGTGCATACTTATTCAATCCTTCATAGATTGATTTGTCCGGCAAGATGGCGAGAATGATTCCGAGGATAATTCCGAGAATCAATCCCCAAATGATCCGTTTGGCTTCTTTCATAACTGACAACAACTCCTTTTTCAGATAACTGTGTCTATTTTGACATATTGTTCACCCTTTTGACAAAACATTTCATAAATATTACGAAAACGCTTACAAATTATTTCGGATTTTTTTAGTGAATAATCATGAATCTGTTGTAAATACGGGAGCAACATGAGACTATAGAAAAGAACAAAAAGGAACATCTCAGGAATCAGGCAAAAGCGGTTAATCAACTATTGACCATTTTGTATATTCCTACTATAATGTTGTATGACGTGTCTGACACGTTTCCTTTAGTCGGTAATATCGGAGGGAGGGAAAACTAGTGGAAACTCGTGTACGTAAAAATGAATCACTTGAAGACGCACTTCGTCGCTTCAAACGTGGTGTTTCAAAAGATGGTACGCTTGCTGAAGTTCGTAAACGTAAACACTACGAAAAGCCAAGTGTAAAACGTAAGCTTAAATCGGAGGCTGCGCGTAAGCGTAAGAAGTTCTAACGTAAGAGAGGGTGTATCCTCATGAGTCTTCAAGAGCGTTTGACAGTGGATATGAAGGAAGCCATGCGTTCGCGTGAGAAAGATCGTCTTACGACGATTCGGATGGTGAAGTCGTCCCTGCAAAATGAAGCGATTAAACTCGGTAAGCAAGAATTAACTGATGAGGAAGAGCTAACTATACTCTCACGTGAGATGAAACAGCGCAACGACTCCCTCCGAGAATTCGAACGCGCTGATCGTCACGACCTCGTCGAGAAGATTCAAGCAGAGATAATCGTGCTCGAAGCTTATATGCCAAAACAACTTTCGGAAGAAGAAGTTCAGGAAATCGTCAACGCAGCTATTGCGCAGACGGGTGCCTCTGCTCCTTCTGATATGGGGAAAGTAATGGGTGTCGTCATGCCGCAACTCAAGGGTAAAGCGGACGGTGCTCTAATTAATCGCCTTGTTAAACAACAACTGCATTAACCCGTTTTGAAAGGTGTCCTCCGGGACATCTTTTTTTGTGCGACAAAATCGGAAAATTCAAAACTTGGTAAAAATTATGAAACCTTTTTTAAGATGAAAGCGTATATAATAAGAGTAACAATGAGCTATGTTCAGAAAGATGAAACATGTTGCCGTCTGATTCTGATGAAAAAGGGGTGAACGAAGTAATGTCTTTTAGTTTAGGGATGATTTTAGCGGTCTTCATGATCGGTGTCCTCATGTTGCTGGTCGAAATATTCGTGACAGGATTCGGTATATTCGGCGTACTTGGCATCGGTGCAGTTCTTGCTAGCTTGATTATGGCAGGTGCTACGGTCGGTCAAGTCGGCCTTGCTGTAGGATTGGCAGTTTTTTTATCACTTGCTGCCGGATTTTGGGCCTATCGTCGGATCAAATCGAATCAATCGTTATTATGGCGGGGTTTGATTTTGACAGACTCCACATCGTCGGAAAAAGGATACCTCTCTCATCAAGATAAAGAACAACTGCGTGGGAAAATCGGGATCAGTTTGACACAACTTCGCCCGGCAGGAACGATCGAGATTGATGGGAATCGAGTCGATGCTGTCACGGAGGGGAATTTTATTAATGCCGGTGAACAAGTCGTCGTGCAAGAAGTCACACACGGACGAGTCATCGTTCGAGTCCAAAAAACGAAGGAGGAGTCACTCACATGACACCCGAACTATTGACCGTTCTACTCATATCAGGAGGAGTCCTTATTTTCCTCGCGATTTTCTTTACACTTGTCCCAATTCCGCTGTGGATCAGCTCGCTTGCCGCCGGAGTTCGCGTCTCCATCTTTACATTAGTCGGAATGCGACTCCGTCGTGTTACACCGTCAAAAATCGTTAATCCGTTGATTAAGGCAGTCAAAGCGGGAATCAACCTCAATACAAACCAGCTGGAAAGTCACTTCCTTGCTGGTGGTAATGTCGACCGTGTCGTCAATGCCCTGATTGCGGCGCACCGTGCGAACATCGAACTCAGTTTCGAACGGGCGGCAGCGATTGATTTAGCAGGTCGGAACGTGCTTGAAGCCGTCCAGATGTCCGTCAACCCGAAAGTCATCGAAACGCCATTCATTGCCGGTGTCGCGATGAACGGGATTGAAGTTAAAGCAAAAGCGCGGATTACGGTACGTGCCAACATCGACCGCCTCGTCGGTGGTGCGGGTGAAGAAACGGTTATCGCCCGTGTTGGTGAAGGGGTCATCTCGACGATTGGTTCATGTCAAGATCAAAAAGAAGTTCTTGAAAATCCGGAAATGATTTCCCGGACCGTCCTTGCGAAAGGTCTGGATTCAGGAACAGCGTTTGAAATCCTTTCGATTGATATTGCCGACATCGATATCGGTAAAAACATTGGTGCGGTTCTTCAAACGGATCAGGCGGAAGCTGACAAAAACATTGCTCAAGCGAAAGCGGAGGAACGTCGGGCGATGGCGATTGCGAGCGAACAAGAGATGAAATCACGTGTCGAAGAAATGCGTGCCAAAGTTGTGGCGGCAGAAGCGGAAGTCCCACTTGCGATTGCAGAAGCATTGCGTGATGGTAATTTCAGTGTGATGGATTACGCAAATTACTTGAATGTGACGGCTGATACGAAGATGCGTCAAGCCATCGGTGGTCAATCATCGCCGAACGACACACAATAAAAGGATGATCTAGATGGAAAGCTTAATTTGGGTCGGACTGATGATTGCTTTTGGTGTGATTTCGGTTATTTCAAAGGCGGCTGATCAGAAAAAGCCAAGCTCGACGACGCGGGTTCCTTCAAAAGAGTTTGGGGACTACGTCAAGAAAATGGTCGATCAAGTGGAAACACGGCTTCCAGAAGATCGAGATGTTCCGCCTCCGATCAAGCGGAAACAGCCAAAGCCATCGCAACCGGTTAAGCACCAACGGACCGAGTTGCAACAGCGGTTGGATGAACGGGAACGTGTGAAAGCACAAAAACAATCGAAGTCAAACCTCGGTAAAATCACAGGAAGCATTTCCAGTGACGAAATCGGCAAACGGCGTGATCGGAAAACAGGAATGCGGACGACACAAGAAGAGATTCGCCAGGCGATGATCTGGAGTGAAGTCCTCGGTCCACCGGTTTCAAAACGTACTTCAAAGTCCCCTCATCGTTAAGAAAAGGTTGGTTCTCGTGTAAATGGGAATCAACCTTTTTTGATGGAAAAAAGTAAAGCAAAGCAAGCGGATGGGGAAGTCTGCGCATGAAAGTAGTTAAAATGAGGAAACCATGCATAGAGGATGGGTTTTTCTTTCCATCTATTCTTCGGAAATGATAAAGTGGACTAGAATAGATTTGTAGAGATGACGTACTGTTATCCATCATTAGGAGGCCAATCATAACGTGATATTCAATGAAAGAATCCCATTCGTATTTTCGAATTCAGAACAGATTCAAGCATTCGTAGGACCGAACGATGCCGTACTAAAAACGATGGAAGCGGAGCTTGAAGTCCAACTCACGCATCGTGGTGATGAATTGTTGGCACAAGCGGAGGAAGAACGATCTGTTGTTTTAGCAAAACAGGTTGTCGGTGTCTTAAAGCAACTGGTCGATCGAGGAGCCGTCTTGACGGAACGTGATGCGACAAGCGCGATTCAACTGGCACGACAAGACCGGGTCGATGAATTACTTGAATTATACGATACGGTCATTCATACGAATCATAAGGGGAAACCGCTCCGGGCAAAAACGCTCGGACAAGCACGTTACGTTCGCGGAATCGAAAAGTGTGATTTGACGTTCGGAATCGGACCGGCCGGGACCGGGAAAACGTATCTTGCGGTCGTTATGGCAGCAAGAGCCTTAAAAGAAGGTTACGTCAAACGTTTAGTATTAACACGGCCTGCGGTTGAAGCAGGAGAAAATCTGGGGTTCTTACCCGGCGATTTGAAAGAAAAAGTCGATCCGTATTTACGGCCGCTGTATGATGCGTTACATGACGTGCTTGGCGTGGAGCACACAGCCCGTTTATTAGAGCGGGGTGTCATTGAGATTGCACCGCTCGCCTATATGCGGGGGCGGACACTTGAGCACGCTTTCGTCATTTTGGATGAAGCTCAAAATACAACAAGAGAACAAATGAAAATGTTTTTGACACGTCTTGGCTTTCACTCGAAGATGATTGTCACGGGTGATTTGACGCAAGTCGATTTACCACGTGGAAAAGTGTCCGGACTACAAGAAGCCTTGAATCTGCTTGGAAATGTTCGCGGAATTCATTTCGAACACTTTAGTTCGGCTGATGTCGTCCGGCATCCACTTGTTCGGAAAATCATTGATGCCTATAGTCAAGAACTCAATTAAAGCGCAACAGGTGAGTCTTGAAGTGGAAAGGAGACGAACGGATGCGCAGAGTAGGTATGTGGATCAGTCTGCTGACATTGACGTTTTATGTTGTTGTCTCAACGATGATGTATGTCAGCGTCCGGCCTGAAGCCTTGTCAGCAGATCCATTTTCGATTGCAGAAGAAGACATTCGATCGCCATTGACGATAGAAGATCGGGAAGCAACCCGATTGCTAAAAGAAAATACAGTAGCTGCGATTGATAGTCAGTACACGATTAAGCAGGAATATGCTGCACAGCAGATCGATAAAGTCGAGCAGCTTTTTGCAAGTCTTAAGGGTATCAAAGAAGCAGAAGACATCGGTCGGATCAAACAGCGGCTTCGGGGAACGGAAGCCGCAGATTTACTGCAAGACGATGAATTACGGCTTCTTGCCACATCGTCTACAGCGATGAGGACGACGACACGCGATGTTGTGATTACGGCCATTGAGGAAGCGATGCGGCAACGGATTTCCTCTGATGGCGGTGAATTGGCGGAAGCGCGTGAAAATGCACGGCTCGATATTGAACGATCCGCCTTATCGTTTTCGATGAAGGCTGTTGGAAAAACGCTGACGGATCAATTAATCGTGACGAACTATGTGTATGATCCCGAGAAAACAGAACAGTTGCGTAAGCAGACCAGTGATAAGGTGGAACCGGTCTTGATTTCTGAGGGGGAAGTCATCGTCAAACGAGGAGAAGTCATTTCCCAGGATGCCTACCGTCAACTGCAACTCGTCGGTCTGATTTCTGACCGGCAATCGCTTAAACCTTTGTTCGGCACCTTGATAGTCAGTGCGCTGATGACATTGTTGTTGTTCGGATTCATCAGTCGGTCCAACTTACGTTATGCAAAGATGGGCAAAGTAAAATTGTTCAGTTTGGTGTATCTAGTTGTTATTTTGCAGCTTGTCGTGACATACGGGATGGCTTTCTTGGCAGACGACATCAATCCAGCCCTTTATTTACTCACGCCAACAGCATTTTCAGCGTTAGTCTTGCGCAATTTATTGAATGAGCGGATTGCTTTATCCAGTACCTTGTTCATGGCGTTAGCAGGTACTTTTTTCTACAGCACGAATCAGAACTTCAGCTTTAATATTGCGATTTACTTATTGGTAGGCGGATTGGTTGCGACCTATTTCCTGCGCTCCAGCTTGTCACGCCGGCGGATTTTTATCAGCAGTTTAACGATTGCTTTAGCGAATGCAGCTGTTTTCGTCGCTTTCGTACTCATGCGCAGTGGTCAGTTGGAAGTAAAAGAGATGTCGATTTTACTGGGATTTGCCGTTGCCAGCGGTGTCTTCAGTGCCATCCTGGCGATTGGATTATTACCGTTCCTTGAGATGACATTCGGTATTTTAGCCCCGACGCGCCTTTTGGAATTATTAAATCCGACCCATCCACTGTTGAAAAAACTATTGGTCGAGGCTCCCGGAACGTATCATCATAGTATGATGGTCGCGAATCTTGCCGAGACGGCTTGTGAAGCAATCGGCGCCGATGGTTTGCTCGCCCGTGTCGGTGCGTATTATCATGATTTAGGGAAAACACGTCGTCCGCTCTATTTCATTGAAAATCAACATGGACTCAATCCACACGACCGTCTGACACCAGAAGAATCCGCCAAAGTGATTCTTGCCCATACGGATGACGGGGTGGAATTGTTGGAAGATGCAAAGTTGCCGGGTGTCATCGTCGACATCTGCCGGGAACATCACGGTACGTCGTTACTCCGTTATTTTTACGTGAAAGCGACGGAACAGGGTGAAATCAATGAAGCGGATTTCCGGTATTCGGGTCCGAAACCACAAACACGCGAAGCCGCGGTCATCATGATTGTCGATTCCATCGAGGCGGCGGTTCGGTCCATGAAGTCCCCGACGGAAACTGGAATTCAAGAACTGGTTAAAAAAATCATTCGTGAAAAACTGCTTGACGATCAATTCTCAGAATGTGAAATGACGACACGTGACATTTACCGGGTCGGTGAAAGTGCCTGCCATACGTTATCCGGATTATTCCATGAACGGATTGAATATCCTGAATTAAAGAAAGAGGAGCTTACATGAATATTTACATGACCGATGAAGGAACCTTGTTGACGGAAGAGCAACTGAAATTAGTCGAAGCGATTTTAGTGTATACCGCAACGGAAGAAAAAATTGAATCGAACAGTGAATTATCTGTCACGTTCGTAACGAATGATGAGATCCAGCAAATCAACCGGGAATGGCGTGGGAAAGATCAAGCGACGGATGTCATTTCCTTTGCGATGGACGAACTGGGAGAAGATGAAATTGATTTTGAATTACTCGAAGACGAACCGGTTGTTCTCGGTGATTTAATCATTTCGGTCGAACGTTGCCGGGAACAGGCAGCGGAATACGGCAATCATTTCGAACGTGAGCTTGGTTTCCTGGCTGTTCACGGTTTCCTGCATCTGCTCGGATACGATCATATCGAAAAAACAGATGAAGACATCATGACAAAACGTCAGGAGGAAATCCTACATCACTTTGAACTGTACCGAGGAAAATTGTGAAGACGTGGTGGTTACCCTTCACCCATGCAATGAACGGAATCCGTCAGGCGATGAAGGAAGAACGGCATATGAAAGTTCATTTTACGATTGGACTCATCGTCTTGGCAGTTGCCTTATATTTACCGCTGACATGGATGGAACGGGCGATTTTATGTTTAACGATTGGTGTTGTCCTCAGTGCGGAAATGTTTAATACCGCTTTTGAGCGGACCGTTGATCTCGTTACGGAAGAATGGCATCCACTCGCAAAAGCAGCAAAAGACATCGCGAGCGGTGCTGTTCTTGTGTTGGCGCTTACATCGGTTGCGATTGCACTATGCATCTTCGTTCCATATTTGGTACAATAAGAATCCGGCCTTTTTTTGGCCAATACCGTTCCTAAAAGGGGAAAATAGACATGAAAACAGAACAATTACTCGAACAAGCTAAATTAGCGCGCGAAAAAGCGTATGTTCCATATTCGAAGTTCCAAGTCGGAGCAGCTCTGCTCACGAAAGACGGACAGGTTTTCCATGGCTGTAATATCGAAAATGCGGCATATGGTCTTTGCAACTGTGCTGAGCGGACAGCTATCTTCTCGGCGTGGGCACAAGATGCACGTGAATACGCAGCGATGGCTGTCGTAGCAGATACAGAAGGACCTGTTGCACCATGCGGACAATGCCGTCAAGTTTTGTTTGAAATGTGTGACGCGGATATGCCGGTCTACTTGACAAACCTGACGGGTGACGTCACGGAAACGACAGTCGGTGCGCTCTTACCGGGTGCATTCACGAAGGGAGATCTTCATGTTTAAAGAAGGATTTAAATCAGGGTTCGTTTCGATTATCGGTCGTCCAAACGTTGGGAAATCAACATTCTTAAACCGAGTCATCGGACAGAAAATCGCCATTATGTCAGATAAACCACAAACGACACGGAATAAGATTCAAGGTGTCTATACGACAGATGACGTGCAAACGATTTTCATCGATACACCAGGGATTCATAAACCGAAACATAAACTTGGAGATTTCATGATGAAAGTCGCGACAAACGCGTTACGCGAAGTGGATGCGATTCTCTTCATGATTAATGTGACCGAACCAAAAGGGAAAGGTGACGAATTCATCATCGAGAAGTTAAAAGATCTCGATACACCAATCATTCTTGTCATGAACAAGGTCGACTTGATTCATCCGAATGATATCCCGCCAATCATCGAATCGTATCAAAACGAATTGAACTTCGCGGCAGTCGTTCCGATTTCTGCTCTTCAAGGGAATAATGTCGAACCACTTCTACAAGAAATCTCGAAAATTTTACCGGAAGGTCCGATGTACTATCCGGCAGATCAAATCACCGATCACCCGGAACGATTCATTATCTCGGAAATGATTCGCGAGAAAGTCCTGCAGAAGACACGTGACGAAGTGCCACACTCGATTGCTGTTGCCATTGATCAGATCAAGACACGCGAAGACGGGAACATGGTCGATATTCACGCAACGATTTTGATCGAACGTGATTCACAAAAAGGAATCATCATCGGTAAACGTGGTGCCCTGTTAAAAGAAATCGGTTCAGAAGCACGAACTGACATCGAGATGCTGCTTGGAACAAAAGTCTACCTCAACCTGTGGGTGAAGGTCCAAAAAGACTGGCGGAACAAAGCAGGTCAATTGCGTGAACTCGGATTCCGAGACGACGAGTATTAATCGATGATTGATAAGGCGGAAGGGCTTGTCTTACGGACGGTCGTGTATGGTGAATCGAATAAAATCATTACACTGTTGACACGTGAATATGGCAAGCTCGCCGTCATGGCCCGTGGTGCTAAAAAACCCGGCAGCCGTTTCAATGCGGCGAGCCAACCATTTATCCGAGCCGTTTACGTGTACCCACGTTCGCGTGGTCTCGGTCAATTAAAATCAGCAGACGTCATCACAGGATATTCGAAAATTCGTCAAGACGTGTTTTTGATGGCCTATGCGATGTATCTTCTTGAATTGGCAGACAAAGCGCTCGATGAACGGGTGCCGCAACCGGCACTGTATGATTTGTTTGTCGATGGTCTTGAAGCGATGGACGAAGGGCTCGATCCAGATGTTGTATCCTTCATCGTTGAACTCCGATTACTGCGTCATTTGGGAATCGCACCACACTTAAACGGCTGTACGATTTGCGGCAGTGCAGAAGCACCATTCGCTTTTTCCTTGAATCACGGGGGTTTACTTTGCAGACGACATCGTCATGAAGATGAACATGCTGTTTATTTGACGGAATCCGTGGCCAAGATGCTATATGTCTTTTCTGTTTATGACTTTTCCCGGATCGGCACCGTCGATGTGAAGCCGGAAACGAAACGATTGTTGCGTCAAATCATGGATGCTTACATGGAACGCTACAGCGGTCTCCGTCTTCGTTCAAAACGGGTTCTCGATCAATTACTGAATCTCGGAGACGATTGACAGATGCGACGTACGTTCGGTAGAATAAGTGCGGAAGAACTAACTAAACGAACACGATGAGAAAAAGGAGTAATACCTGATGTTCAGTCAAGCGATTTCGGGATAGTGCGAGCCGAAAATGAAGCAGGTGTGAACGGCATTTTTGAGTGTTCCTGGTCAAAGAGTGGCATGCTTATGTATGCAAGTAGGGTGGAACCGCGGGCTCGTCTCGTCCCTATGTACAACCTTGTTGTACATAGGGACGTTTTTGCGTTCCCGCATAAATTTGGAGGTGGAAGTCTTGAAGATGACAGTACAGGAAATGATCTTAACACTGCAAAAATTTTGGGCTGAACAAGGGTGCTTGACGATGCAAGCCTATGACGTGGAAAAAGGCGCCGGAACAATGAATCCGATGACGTTTTTACGAAGTCTTGGACCAGAGCCATGGAACGTCTGTTATACAGAACCATCACGCCGGCCAGCGGACGGACGCTACGGCGAAAATCCGAACCGCTTGTATCAACATCACCAGTTCCAGGTCATCATGAAACCGTCGCCGGACAATATTCAGGAACTGTATTTACAAAGTCTTGAATTGCTCGGCATCAATCCGCTTGAACATGACATTCGTTTCGTCGAAGATAACTGGGAAAACCCGACGTTTGGTGCAGCCGGACTCGGTTGGGAAGTCTGGTTAAACGGTATGGAAATCACACAGTTCACGTACTTCCAACAGGTTGGTGGAATTGAATGTAATCCGATCGCAGTTGAAATCACGTACGGAATCGAACGTCTCGCATCGTACATCCAAGATGTCGAAAGTGTATTTGATTTGGTTTGGACAGACGGTTTCAAATATGGAGATATCTTCTACCAACCGGAATTTGAACATTCGAAATATACGTTTGAGACATCTGATGTCGATCTCTTGTTCACATTGTTCGATCAATACGAAAAAGAAGCCAACCGGGCACTGGATGAGAACCTGGTCTTCCCGGCCTATGACTATATCTTGAAATGTTCACATACGTTTAACCTGTTGGATGCCAAAGGGGCGATTTCCGTCACGGAACGAACGGGCTTTATTCACCGTGTCCGAAACATGTCGCGCCGCTGTGCCCAAAGTTTCATCGAAGAACGGGAACGTTTAGGTTTCCCATTGATTAAATCGAAAGCTGGTGAATCGCATGCATGAGTTATTACTTGAAATCGGTCTGGAAGAAATGCCTGCCCGTTTCGTCTTACAATCGGAGATACAATTAAAAGACCGTGTGACGACATTCTTAAGTGAAGCACGTATTACGTTCGACACGATTGAATCATTTTCGACGCCACGTCGTTTAGCAGTACTCGTAACCGGAATATCGGAACGTCAGGCTGACTTAGAAGAGACGCTTAAAGGCCCGGCGAAACGGATTGCGGTGGACGCGGACGGCAATTGGACAAAAGCCGCTCAAGGATTTGCACGCGGTAAAGGTTTGACGACGGATGATCTGTTCCTTCAAGAAGAGAAGGGAATCGAATACATCTTTGCGACGCGCAAAGAATCAGGACAAGAAACAGCAACGCTTCTGCCGGGACTCAAACAAATCGTTGAAGCGATGTCGTTCCCGAAAAATATGCGTTGGAGTACTCAGTCATTACGCTACATGCGCCCGATTCGTTGGATGATTGCCTTACTGGATGACCAAGTGATTCCATTTGAAGTGGCAAATGTTGCGACCGGACGGACGTCACGCGGACACCGTTTCCTTGGACAGGACATTACGATTTTACGACCGAATGCTTATGTTGAGGCACTTGCCGGAGAACATGTCATTGTCAGTTACGAACAGCGTCGTCAGCTGATTGAAGATCAGATTCAAAAACTCAGCGAACAAGAAGGATTTGAAGTACCGATTGATCCGACATTGCTTGAGGAAGTTACGAACTTAGTGGAATACCCTACGGCATTATTCGGGGCGTTTGACGAAGCCTATCTCGAACTGCCGGAAGAAGTACTGATCACGACGATGAAGGAACACCAACGTTATTTCCCGGTAAAAAAAGACGGGACGTTGCTTCACTACTTCGTCACTGTCCGTAATGGGAATGCGACGCATCTCGAGAACGTAGCCCGCGGAAACGAGAAAGTCATTCGGGCACGTCTTGCGGATGCACAGTTTTTCTATGAGGAAGATAAAAAAGCCGATATCGATGCCCAGGCAACGCGACTTGATAAAATCGTCTTCCATGAAAAACTCGGAACGACAGGCGAAAAAGTCCGTCGTGTGCGCGAGATGGCTCTGCAATTGGCGGAACGATTCAGTGCGGATAAAGTGAAAGTCGAACGTGCGGGAACGATTTATAAATTCGATCTTGTCAGCCAAATGGTTTATGAATTTACAGAACTGCAAGGTATGATGGGCGAACGTTACGCCAATATGAAAGGTGAAAACGCCGAAGTCGCAGCGGCGATCCGGGAACACTACTTACCGCGTTTTGCTGGGGATGAAAGTCCGAGCACACCAACAGGTACAGTGTTAGCTGTTCTCGATAAGATGGACAGCGTGGCTGGTTTCTTCGGTGTCGGGATGATCCCAAGCGGTTCGGCCGATCCATATGCGTTACGACGCCAAGCACAAGGAATTGTTCAGATTCTTTCAGACCGTCAGATTGACATGACGTTGTCAGAGCTAATCGATTTCGTTGTGTCTGCTCAATTAAAAGCAGGTCTTTATCAAGCGGATGCAGAAACAGTTAAAGCAGCAATGGAAGACTTCTTCAATCAGCGTCTGAAGTTCCGCTTGTCGGAAAAAGGATATCGTCATGATGTCATCGAAGCGGCACTTGATCCGAAGTTGACGGTCGAAGCAAACGAAAAACGCGCATCAATGCTTGAACAGGCCACACAACAACCGACCTTTAAGAAGACAGTGGAGCAACTCAGCCGTGTCTTGAACATCTCGAAAAAAGCAGAGACGGTTGTTGCGGTAAATCCAGCGCTCTTTGAAAATGAAGCCGAACGTGCCTTGCATGAACAAATCGAGCAACTGATTCCAAAAGTGGAAGCGGCAGTTCAAGCCTCTGACTATAGTCAAGCGATTCAAGTGCTCGAATCGAGTGTTCCGGCCATTACTGCTTATTTTGATGGAACGATGATCATGGCGGATGACGAAGCAGTTCGGACGAATCGTCTTAGCGAGATGAAACGATTTGCGACGGCGATTGAACAAGTCGCACGATTCAATGCACTCACTTTAGTGTGAATAAAGGACGGATGAGCCGATGAAGTTAAATGAACGGCAGAAAAAAATACTCCAAATCGTCAAAGAAAACGGTCCGATCACAGGAGAGCAGATTGCATCTGAACTCTCCTTGACACGGGCGACCTTACGTCCGGACTTATCGATTTTGACGATGACTGGAATGCTGGAAGCACGTCCACGCGTCGGTTATATGTATGTCGGTAAAAAAAACACCTCCATGTTGCATGAAAAATTGGATACGTTGACCGTTGGCGAATTCATGTCTTCAGCGAAAGTCATTCATGAAGGGATGACTGTTTACGATGCAATCGTCCATCTGTTCCTCGAAGACGTCGGCTCTCTGTTCGTCGTCGGAAAAGATCATGCGCTAGTCGGTGTCTTGTCACGGAAAGACTTTTTACGGGCGGCGATCGGGAATCAGGAACTGGACTCGTTACCTGTTAACATCATCATGACACGGATGCCGAATCTGACGGTTTGTGAGAAATCAGAGACATTGATCGGGGCAGGGATGAAACTCATCGAAAAACAGATCGATTCCATGCCCGTCGTTGAACAGGTGGACGGAATCTTAAAAGTCGTCGGACGCATGACGAAGACAAACATGACGAAAGTGTTGGTCGCGCTGGCACGAGATGAAGAACTTTAAGAGGAGGTTCACAGATGAGACAACGCATTTATGTAGTAAGTGACTCGGTCGGTGAAACATGTGAATTGGTCGTGCGGGCAGCGGCGATCCAGTTTCCGGAGCAAGCAATTGAAACGGTCCGGATACCATTCGTCGATGACGATCAAGTCATTTATGATTTAGTGTTACATGCAAAAGAAGAGCAAGCGACAATCGTCTATACCATCGTCCATGCTACACACCGCCGGCTTCTTGCTGAAACGGCACATGCGCATGAAGTCAAGGCGATTGATCTGTTGGGTCCGTTACTGGATACGATGGAAGGGCGTCTTGGGATGCAGCCGAAAGAAGAACCGGGACTGATTTACCGGTTGGACGAAGAGTATTTCCGGAAAATTGAAGCTGTTGAATTTGCAGTGAAATATGATGACGGTCGCGATCCGCGCGGTATCAAACGGGCAGATATCGTGTTGATCGGGGTCTCCCGTACCTCGAAGACTCCGTTGTCACAGTATTTGGCGTTAAAACGTTATAAAGTTGCGAATGTACCGCTCGTTCCGGAATCGATACCGCCGGAAGAACTGTTTGATATTCCAAAAGAAAAATGTTTTGGACTATTGATTTCTCCAGAGAAGCTGATTGATATCCGGATGGAACGTTTACGGTCGCTTGGACTGAAACCGGAAGCGGCTTATGCCCAAATGGACCGAATCAATCGTGAACTCGATTATGCGAAAAATCTGTATGACCGAATCGGTTGCCAAGTCATCGATGTGACGAATAAAGCGGTCGAGGAAACGGCGAATCTCATCTTGACAGGGATTTCGGGCAAATCACATGACTAGTAAAGAATGGTTTCACGTAGTATACTAATCTAGCTGCTTAATGAGATGATGTAAATTTTCTAATGAAACGGAACGAGTATTCGTTCCGTTTCATTGCGGGTATATGTATATAAACGTTCGAAAGGAGAGGTGACCAATTGAAACGGCTTCCTGACGAATTGGTTGACCAAGTCCGACAAGCAACGGATATCGTTGAATTGATATCAGAACGTGTAGAATTAAAAAAACAAGGGAATCGTTATTCAGGGTTATGTCCTTTTCACTCTGAAAAATCCCCTTCTTTTTCTGTTTCTCCGGATAAAGGCATGTATTATTGTTTCGGATGTGGGGCAGGGGGAAACGCCATTACTTTTGTCATGGAAACGGAAGGAATGAGTTTTCCGGAAGCCGTCGTCAAGCTGGCGGACCGAACAGACATCAAATTACCGGAATTTGAACGGTCTGATCAAACGGAGTCCACACCCGATCAAGAAAAAAAATATCGAATGCGGGAAGCACACCGGATCGTGGCAGATTTGTATCATGAAGTCATGTTGCAGACAGCTGCCGGTGACGCCGGAAGAGAATATCTCGAACAACGCGGAATCCAAGAACCGGCGATGCGGGAGTTTAAACTCGGTTACGCACCGGACCAGGACCGGTTCACGGTGGATTCATTGGCACGGCGTAACTTTGATTTGGATGAGATGGTAGAAGCAGGGTTGATTTCAATAGGCAGAGATGGCGATTATCGCGATCGATTCAATGGACGGGTCGTATTTCCAATTTCAGATCGTGATGGCACGATTGTTGGATTCAGTGGTCGCTCCATTGACGGAAGGGACCCGAAATATGTCAACACAGCGGAAACTCCTCTTTTTAATAAAAGCGAATTGCTGTTTGGTTTCGCACAGGCACGTGGTGCAATGCGAAAAAATAAGCAAGTTGTACTTGTGGAAGGGAATTTAGATGTTGTACGTGTCGCTCAAGCGGGTATACCCTATACGGTAGCTTCTCTCGGGACAGCATTGACTCCGGTCCATGCTCAAAATTTAGCAAGAATCGTCGATGAAGTCATAGTTTGTTATGACGGAGACAAAGCGGGACGTGCCGCGACACTTAAAGCATTACGTTTATTAGAAGATGTTGCGGTCGATTGTTCTGTAATTCGTCTTCCGGATGGAGAGGACCCCGATTCTTTCATCGGTGCCCAATCGGAAGAGATATTTCTTCGTTTAATCGAGCAGGAACGGATTTCAAGCCTTGAATTCAAATCTTTTTATTTTCGGCAAGGAAAAAACCTTCGATTAGAAGGAGAACGGGTCCGTTATATTGAAACTATGCTTGAGGAGATTGGCCGAACGGCCAATCCATTGTTACGCGACATCTATTTAGGGAAACTGGCTGAAGAGTTCCACTTGTCGAAAGAATCACTGCTGTCGCAAGTTAAGCCGTTGCAACCGCAACAGGCTAAACCGAAACAAGAGCGGCGGCAACAGACACAAGTCGTGACATCTTCTCCTCAAGACCGTACCTTCTCGAATTGGAAACGAGCCGAACGGTTTCTGCTCGCCTATATGATCCGTTCAGAGGAAGTAGGTCTTGAGGTACGTGATCAACTTGGTGTGGCATTTAACGATCCTGCCCATCAACTGATTGCAGGGAAACTATATGAATTTTACGGAACAAACACCCCAGCGGATCCCGATCGCTTTCTGACGATGCTCCACGATGCATCGCTTCAGCGAATCGTAGCGGATCTAGAGTTTATGTTAATGCCGGAATATGATCCGGATTTATTGAGTCATTATATTCGTGCCGTTCAAAATGAACGACAACGGCGGACACTGGATGAGGAAAAGTCGCAGTTGAGTCAACAAACAGATATCCGTGCTCAAGCGGAGCTAATGCAGGCGATCATCGAACGGAAACGGCGTTTGAAAGATCGATGACCTGCTGCATGATGTGGAAGGAGTGTATGGTTCGATGGCAGAAAAAGCAAGATCGGAAGCAGAAATACTACGTCTCGCGAAGGATGAACTAATCGCGCTCGGACACAAGAATGGTGAACTATCGCATCAAAAAATCGAGGATAAACTCAGTTCGTTTGAATCAATGGATGCGCAACAATTCGAAGAATTCCTTCAACTGCTCGAAACAGAAGGCATCAAGGTCAATAACGACGGAACGGGTGACGACAAGGAAGAAGCGGATTTAAACGATCTTTCGGTCCCACCAGGCGTCAAAATCAATGACCCTGTCCGGATGTACCTGAAAGAAATTGGTCGCGTTGATCTATTGAACGCAGAAGACGAAGTCGAACTCGCAAAACGGATTGAACAGAATGACGAAGAAGCTAAGAAACGTTTAGCGGAAGCCAATTTACGTTTGGTCGTTTCGATTGCGAAGCGTTACGTCGGTCGCGGGATGCTGTTCCTTGATTTGATTCAAGAAGGAAACATGGGACTCATCAAAGCGGTTGAAAAATTTGATTATACAAAAGGATATAAATTCTCGACGTATGCTACCTGGTGGATTCGTCAGGCCATCACACGTGCGATTGCCGACCAGGCACGGACGATCCGGATTCCGGTTCATATGGTCGAAACGATCAATAAATTGATTCGGGTCCAACGTCAATTACTTCAGGATTTAGGACGTGAACCGACTCCGGAAGAAATTTCGAAAGAAATGGAAATCACACCGGAAAAAGTACGTGAGATTCTGAAGATTGCACAAGAACCGGTATCGCTGGAAACACCGATCGGGGAAGAGGACGATTCACATCTCGGAGACTTCATCGAAGACCAAGATGCGACAGCCCCTCAAGATGCAGCGGCCTACGAGTTATTGAAAGAACAGCTCGAAGATGTCCTCGATACGTTGACGGACCGCGAAGAAAATGTCTTACGTCTTCGTTTTGGTCTAGACGACGGTCGGACACGCACACTTGAAGAAGTCGGGAAAGTATTTGGTGTCACACGTGAACGGATTCGTCAGATTGAGGCGAAAGCGTTACGGAAATTACGTCATCCAAGTCGTTCAAAACGTCTAAAAGATTTCCTCGATTAATTCAAAGTGTGAAGAAAATATGAAATTTTAGTGAGAAGGGAGAAAAAGTTTTGTTTTTTTCTTCCTTCTCTGTTTTTTTTACAGTAGAATAGTAACGGGGAATACCATTCAGTCACCAACTTGGTTGGGTAGAGAATATGGGGGGGAATCCAAATGCGTAATCCGTTAGTACCGTTCGCATCGATTGCGATCATCGCCATCATCGCCATGATTTCATTGTCATACTTTGGGGTCGATCAGGTAAAACAAGCAGAAAAAGGTCCATCAACAGCTGAAATGAAGCCGGAAGATCTGTTTGCATCTAAAGGATGTACAGGATGCCACGGTGGAAATCTTGAAGGTGGAGTCGGTCCGAACTTAACAAAGATCGGCGCGAAGCTGAAAGAAGAAGAAATTAAAGAAATCGCTATGAACGGTAAAGGGCAAATGCCTGGCGGTCTTGCGAATGACGAAGAAGCCGCTGCTTTAGCAAAATGGCTCGCTGCAAAGAAATAAGTCAATCAACATCCGTCTCTTCTCCGAGATGGATGTTTTTTTGTGATGAATTTTAGGGAAACGACTGTTTCTTTTTTACGCCAAGTCCGCTATTTTTAAATGAGAACATGAATCAGGAAGGATGAAATACATGCAAACGAACGTCATACTTGATCAACGACTACAAAAAGTCGTGTCTTATATTCCACAAGGAGCCGTACTCGCAGATATCGGATCCGATCACGCTTTTGTGCCTTGTTACTGTATCCAGCAAAACTTGATTGAACGCGCGATTGCCGGTGAAGTCAACGTGGGACCAATGGAAGCGGCACAAGGACAGGTTGCGCTTGTTCAATTAGAAGATAAAGTTGATGTCCGGCTCGGGAGTGGCCTGACCGTCTTAACACCGGGTGAAGTGACGGCAGTAACGATTGCTGGAATGGGCGGAACGTTGATTGCTTCGATTTTAGAAGAAGGCAAAAATCACTTATCCGGAGAAGAAAGATTGATTTTACAACCAAACGTCGATGCCGTTGATGTGCGGAAGTGGCTGCTCGCTAACGGCTATGCCTTATTATCAGAAGCGATTGTCAAAGAAAATGAGAAGATTTATGAAATTCTTGTTGCGGAAAAAGGAGAAGAATCGTTATATTCGGACGATGTCGAACAACGGGATTGGGAATTGTATTTTGGTCCGCAATTGTCACGGGAAAAGGCACCGGCATTCATTGAAAAATGGCAGACTGAAAAACAAAAACGACAATATATCCTGAAACAAATGCATCACGGAAACGATTCGGATGTCTTGCAAGGGAAAATCGCGAACATTGAACGGTTGATTCAAAAAATGGAAGAGGTGACGAACTGATGGCAAACGGTCAACAAGTCATCGAACAGTTTGAGACATTTGCGCCGAAAAAATTTGCCTTTGAAGGAGATCCGATCGGCTTGCAAATCGGGACACTCCATAAAGAGGTCAAACGGGTCCTTGTCACGCTAGATGTGTTGGAAACCGTCGTGGATGAAGCGATTGAAAAAAAAATCGATTTGATCATTGCCCATCACCCGCCGATTTTCAGCAAACTGCCAAAAGTGACGGATCAATCGGCAGCGGGACGTATCGTCATGAAATGCATCAAACATGATATTGCCGTCTATGCCGCCCACACGAACTTAGATGTCGCGGAAGGCGGCGTCAATGACCTGATGGCAACGGCATTAGGTCTCACGGATACAAAGGTCCTGGTGCCGTCTTTCGAAAACACGCTCTATAAACTCGTTGTCTTTGTTCCTGAATCTGCCGTACGACAGGTCTCGGAAGCGTTAGGGAAAGCAGGAGCGGGGCATATCGGAGCATACAGTGACTGTCAGTTCCATACGACGGGGATCGGACAATTCAAAGCGACGGCGGAGGCGAATCCGTACGTAGGACAACCGGGACAACTAGAGCAGGTAAAAGAAGTGCGAATCGAGACGATTGTCACGGAATTGAACCAAAAACAAGTCATTCGGGCAATGAAACAAGCACATCCGTATGAAGAAGTCGCGTATGACATGATCCGTCAAGAAATTGTAGCGCCATCACTTGGTCTCGGGCGGATTGGCCGATTAAAAGAAGCCGTTCCCTTAAAAGTTTTTGCGGAACAGGTGCGGTCCGCCTTTGGAGTTGAAAACTTACGGTTTGTCGGAGATGAGAATCGCTTGATTCAAAAAGTAGCTGTGTTGGGCGGGGACGGGAATAAATATGTTTCGACAGCAGCCTTTGCAGGGGCAGATGTATTAGTGACAGGTGATTTATATTTCCATGTCGCGCATGATGCGATGGCACTCGGACTTGCTGTGATTGATCCCGGACACCATGTCGAGTCGGTCATGAAGCAGGGAGTCGTCGACCTTCTGACAGAACGGTTTGAAAAACAGAACATCAAAGGTGTCGAATTGTTTGTGTCAGAAACCAATACGAATCCTTTTCGATTTCTTTAAAAAAAATTCCCGACCGCATTCGACGGACGGAAATCTTTTTTTTTAAAGAATTTTAACTTTTGGTAAGATTCGGCGCAATTCGAGGAACGGCGTCTTGTCATGGGTGCTGATATCAGCCGGATCGTACTGTTGTAAGAAATCGATGACTTTTTTAGTAATCGGTGTTGGCGTCGATGCACCAGATGTTACGCCCACTTGGTTTACACCCTCGAGCCATGATAAATCCAGTTCCGTTAAATCACCGATCCGGTGAGCCGGTGTTGCGGCAATATCAAATGAAACCTGTGCCAGGCGATTGGAGTTGTTTGAACGTGGATCGCCGACGACAATCACTAAGTCGCAATCACCGGCTTGTTCTGCAACAGCTTCCTGGCGCACTTGCGTTGCATTACAAATTTCGTTATGCACTTCGACATGCGGATATTTTTCGCGGACATGCCCCATTAACGCCTGGACATCCCATTGGCTCATCGTCGTTTGATTCGTGACGATGATTTTTTTATTGGCGAGATGAGCAGGTAACGCTTCGATATCTTCAACTTTTTCGATCAAATGAACGTGTTCTGGTGCCACACCTACGGCTCCTTCAGGTTCCGGATGACCGTGTTTACCGACATAAATGACTTCATAATCATCTGCGACGACAGTTCGGATCAAGTCGTGTGTCCGGGTGACGTCCGGACACGTCGCATCAACGACAGTCAATTTTTTCTCGGCTGCACGGGCATAGACAGCAGGGGAGATTCCGTGTGCTGTAAAAATGACGGTTCCTTCTTTAATCGTCTCAAGTGCTTCCAGGCGGTCGGGACCATCTACGGTCAAGACCCCCATCCGTTCGAATTCACGCGTGACGTGGGCATTATGGACAATCATGCCAAGGATATGGATAGGACGTGGCAAGTTTTCGTTTAGTGCAGCTTGTTGAGCAAGTTTCATCGCATCAACAACACCGTAACAATAACCACGGGGACTGATTTTTTTAACAAGCATAGTCTAAATTCTCCTTTTGTATGGAAAGAATGATTATTTAGAGTGTACCATTGATTCAAGTTGAATGAAAATAGAGGAGTCTGCCGAAAGAGAATATCATGATATACTAATTGAGTTGTCTAGAAATGAGGGAGGGGTGAAAAGATGGAGACGAAAAAGATGATGCGGTCCTATTTTTTCCAAATCACGGCTGTTTTGTTCATTCTTATTTGTCTTGTCATCTCGGCACTTGCCTTTACCGCAGACCGTGTCACGATTTCACGAGTCGAACAGCAGACGGAGAAACAGAGTGAAAAAAGTGTCGAAGTCTCGAGTAATGCGTTACGCGACAGCGTCGGGAACTTACACGAAAAAATCATGAGTCTTCAATTGAATGTCACAAATATGAACAATCTCGATCGAGCGATTCGGGATTCGAATTTGCTGGATATCGATACCGGATTTAAAAGCTTCTTTTATTATGATCGTAAAACCGATAAAATCACCTGGTTTTCGAGTGAAGATCGCCGTATTTCGGATTCCAAGATTCGTCGCGATGACTCTTTTGTACAAGCTCTGACGAGTACGGATTTTCATATGAGTCCACGTTATGATATAGCGAATGATTCTTTGACCTATATGTATGTCTCGGTTCGAAATGGCAATGAGCGGGTCGGCGTATTTGGTGGAGGGCTCAGTCTTATGAATTCCGTCGTTTTTCGAAATTCACTGGAATCGTTTGATGATGATACGATGGCCTATTTATTTAACAGCCAGGGTGAGCCGCTGGCAACATCTAAAAATCTTGTGACCGATCAAGAACGCCTCTTGAGTCAAAGTGTTGTCAATCGGGCTTTCAAAAGCAGCAAACCGTACGAAATCTTTAGTACAAATAAAGATATGTACTATTTCGCACGCGATTTGAAGGTGACGGATTGGAAAATCCTAGTGCGCACACCGCGGAGTGTATTTTACGAACCGGTCTATACGACACGTCAGCAATATTTGGTCATTGCGGCACTTACGTTGGTGCTCAGTCTGATTGTCGGTTATTTGATGTCGCGGCAATTGACAGCACCCTTACTGGAACTTGTTCAAAAAATCGAAAAAAGTACGACACCTCAACCGATTACTCTGGAACGTTCTGGCTCGAATGAAGTCAAGACCTTAGTCTCCGCCTACAATGAATATGCGCAAAGGATGGAACATGCACGGGTCGAACAGTTGAGTCAGCAACAGGTGATTTTACATCAGGAAAAACTGGCATCTCTCGGACAACTGGCGGCAGGAATTGCCCATGAAATCCGAAATCCGTTGACACCGGTTAAGATGGCACTGCAACTGCTGTCAGAAGAAAAACAAAACAATCCGGATATGATGCAAATTGCCTTATCCGAACTGGACCGGGCCAACCAGTTAATTCAGACGATGCTCGATTTATCCAAAAATGATAAAACAACGCTGGCAATGGAACAGATTGATATGAAAAAAATGATGGAGAAATTAACGTTCATTCTCGAATCGAAATCACATCCCTACGAAGCGGACTGCAAGATTTACACACCGGCACATATGCCGCCGCTGTATGCTTCGGAAAATGGCTTGTTACAAGTGTTGTCGAACTGTATCGGAAACGCACTGGATGCCGTCGAATCGAAAGGGCCAGACGGGATTTGTCATGTCCACCTCCATGTATATCCTGATCAGTTTGTATTTATCGTCCAGGATAATGGTGTTGGAATGACGGAGGAACAGATTCTCATGATTGGACAGGCATTTAATACGTCTAAAATCAACGGCAATGGTTTAGGATTGTTCATGTCTAATCAGATCGTTCGTCAGCATAATGGACGAATCGAAGTCGACAGTAAGGTCGGTGTCGGGACGACAGTACAACTCTTTTTCCCAAGACGGGAGGAGCAGGCATGAGATTCAACAAGTCCTGGTTGTTTGTTTTAATCATTTGGATTGCATCCGTCCTTGTCATTTCCAACATGTTTGTCCAAAAGGAAACAAGTCCTAAACGGAATGTCGTAGGATTTACAATCGTGAATGACAAACATGAATTTGCGCAACGGTTAATCAATGCCTTTAAGGCAGAGGCGAAAACCAATAAATACGAAGCGTTGGTAGCGACGTCGCAAAATTCCCGAATAAGTGAACGCGAACAGATTTTGGAATTCGTTCAATTGAAAGTTGATGCCATCTTCATCACGACACTGGATGATGTCTATATCGGAAGTGCCATCGAAGAAGCCAAAAAAGCAGGAATCCCTGTATTTGCGATCGATCGCATGATTCGTTCAGATGCTGTCGTGAGCTCGATAACATCTAATAATCAAATGATTGGGGAACAATTGGCTTCCTATATTAAGAATGAGTTAATCAAAAGTACCGGTCAATCAAAGGGACGGATCGTCGAAATCACGGGTACGGCAAACGTTTATACGACAAATGAACGGCACCGGGGATTCTTAAAAGGAATCGAAAATGAGCCGGCGCTTTCCATTGTCGATTCTGCAAGCGGAAACTACGATCCGGTCACATCCGAACGTGTCATGCGGCAGGTAATCGAGTCCGGAATTCCGTTTGATGCGGTCTACTGTCACAATGACGATATTGCGATGGGAGTACTCGAAGCATTGAAAAAAGCAAACATTTCCGGAAAAATAGTTGTCGGAATTGATGGGAATCGTGCTATATTAGAAGCTGTTGACATGAAATCGATGGACGCGACAGTCGTCCAGTCCGCTGAAGAGATGATGAAAGTCGCCTTCAGCGCGTTGAAGCTTCATACGAAAAACAAAAAAATTCCCGATCGTTTCTATACGTATTCATATTTGTATGACGGTAGTAGACCAATACCCATGTTGAACTAAAGAAATAGATGGTGAAGGCGGACGATTCGCCTTTAATTGTTAAAGAAAGAGAAAGGATGGTGACAAATATGAATGGATTTACCCATTTCGATTTGCACCCGTTCGTCGTCGAAGCACTCGAAGACGCACGTATTAAAAAACCAACCGATATTCAATCCCGGATCATTCCAGCAGCGCTCAAAGGGCGGGATATCATTGGACAATCACAGACAGGAACAGGAAAAACGTTGTCGTTCCTCTTGCCGATCGTTCAAAATGTCAATCCGGAACTTCAAGAAATGCAAGCTATCATCGTCGCACCGACGCGCGAGCTCGCTTGGCAGATTCACGAGGAATTGAAATCGATCCTCGTCAAACAACCTGATTACATCAAGACAAGCCTTATCACAGGTGGAATGGATCGCGAACGTCAAATCGGACGTGTCAAAGTCTCACCGCAAATCGTGATCGGAACGCCGGGCCGCATCCTGGACCTCTTTAAAGAACAAGCATTGAAACCGCATTTCGTGAAACATTACATCATCGATGAAGCGGATCAGATGCTCGACATGGGATTCTTGCCGGAAGTCGACCGGATTGCCCAAGCATTACCGGAGAAGTTACAGATGATGGTCTTCTCGGCAACGATTCCTGAAAAACTGCAACCGTTCTTGAAAAAATATATGAACAATCCACGTTATGCGCATGTGGACCCAAAACAACAGACAGCGAAAAAAATCGTGCACCATACGGTTCCGGTCAAACACCGTGATCGTTCTGATTTGACGTTGAAACTGGCGAAAGCCCTCAACCCGTATATCTGTCTCGTCTTTACGAATACGAAAACAGAAGCGATCGAACTCGAAGCTCTCTTCCTTGAAGCGGGACTCAACGTCGGTTCGCTTCACGGTGACTTGCCGGCCCGTCGTCGGAAACAAGCCATCAAGGAAATTAACGAAGCGAAATACCAGTACGTTATCGTAACGGATCTTGCTGCACGCGGCATCGATATTTCAGGTGTCTCGCACGTCATCAACCACGGGATTCCGAAAGATCTCGACTTCTATGTTCACCGTGTCGGTCGGACGGGTCGTGTTGACCAAGACGGATTGGCTTACACATTGTTTGAAGATCACGAAAATGGTTCGATCAACCGTCTTGAAGACCGTGGTATTGAATTCATCAACGTCGATGTCAAGAGTGGTCAAGTCAGCGAAGTGAAGGAACGCCGTCGTGCGAAACCACACATGAAAACAGCAGTTTCGAAAACCGCGCACAGTCGTTTATCAGGTGAAGCTGCAAAAGCGAAAAAACGTGTCAAACCAGGTTATAAAAAGAAACACCAGTATAAACTGAAAGAAACAGCAAAACGCGAACGAATCAAAGAACAACGTGGAATCGGACGTGCTGAACGTAAAGCGAACGCAAGTAAAACAAAATAATCAGTCCTCGGCATTCAAGCCGAAGTCGAACGGTTTAAACAAAGTCTACGATAGAATTCGTGGACTTTGTTTTTTTAGTATCGCTAAAGGTTCTTGTTTTTTTCGACATTTGGTACACTAGAAGCAGAAGAAGGGTGGAATTTTTAATGAAAATCGGTTCACATGTGTCTCTTTCAGGCAAAAAAATGTTACTTGGTGCGAGTGAAGAAGCGGCCTCTTATGGTGCAACGACCATGATGGTCTATACAGGAGCACCCCAAAATACAAGACGAAAACCGATCTCCGATTTGCGAATTCCAGAAGCATTGTTGCATATGGAAGCAAACGGAATTGAAGAAATCGTCGTCCATGCACCTTATATCATCAATTTAGGCAATACGACGAAACCGGAAACGTTTGAATTAGCCGTGTCGTTTTTAGGGGAAGAAATCCGGCGGGCGGAAGCTCTCGAAAAAGCAAAACATATCGTCCTGCACCCAGGCGCACATGTCGGTGCCGGGGAAGAAATCGGAATCAAACGAATCATTGAAGGGCTCAATGAAGTGTTAACGGGAGATGAAAAAGTAAAAATCGCTCTCGAAACGATGGCCGGAAAGGGGTCAGAAATTGGTAAGACGTTCGAAGAAATTGCAGAAATCATTGCTGGTGTGACGCACAATGACCGCCTGTCCGTCTGTCTCGATACGTGTCACGTCCATGATGCCGGTTATGATCTCATTCATGATCTGGACGGAGTATTGGAATCATTCGATCGTATCGTCGGGATTGACCGTATTGGCGTGATTCATGTCAATGATTCGAAGAATATTCGCGGTGCCAAAAAAGACCGTCACGAAAATATCGGATTTGGGGAAATCGGTTTTGACCCGTTACATCGAATCGTTCATCATCAGGATTTGGCCCATTTACCAAAAATTCTTGAAACACCCTATATCGGACTGGATCCAAAAAAGAAGGTTGCACCTTATCGTGAAGAAATTGCCATGTTACGTTCGGGAAATTTTGACGCCGAGTGGCGTTTGCCACTGATCGGTACATCCATTTAAATGAGAGAGGTGTCTGTCGCGTGTGCCATCTACTAGTCGTTGAAGAATCAGAATTTGCCTTAAGGCAAGCAGTCGTCTTATATTATGAAACGAAAGAACCGTTTTATTTACCGGCGGAGCTAGCCGAAGGGGAAGAAGTATTTTTGGCGACGAAAGATGGAATCGTTGCGTATGCCGAAGTTTTGTTCAGCGAGTACACGACACGACCAGCAGATCCTCACTGGTTGACGGAAGCGGATGAACAAGAACGTACGTATGCCTGCCTGGATTTGATCAGCGTGGATTTACGGCATCCGTTGTTAGGGTCACCGTTATCAGGATTACAGGTGAAACCGGGACAAACGGATTTGAAAGTCAGACAGTGGTTGGTGGAAGCCTGGCAAGCCGGTCATTTTGAATCGGATGTGACGACAATCGATCAAGCAAAAAATCGTCGGATGGAACGTTTTCGTGAACGGAATCATCCTGCACTGCTAAAAGAATTTTGCGAGATGTGTGGAAACGCACAGCAATCAATTCTAGAATGGCACGAACATCACGGTCACTTTCAGACACTTTGTCCGACTTGTCATCGATTGGCACATCAAAGTATCGAAAAAATGGAAGACGTTGCTGCCACGTCGGATCAAGCTTCTCCCAAACAGTAAGTGCCTCAGTGGGTTATTCCTGAGTCGCTTACTGTTTTTTAGATGGCGTCTCCATGATATAATCAAGACTGATAATTATTATCAGTGAAAATGGAGTAACTGGAGGAAAGCGCATGACTGATTTAGCAATGATTCCGATTGGTAAACCTGTAGTGATGACAGATTTAAATAAAATCGAAGATCGACTCCGGAGACGCCTGCTTGCTCTTGGGTTTTATGAAGGATGTCCGGTCGTTGTCAGGAGACGAGCGAGCTTTCAAGGTCCTTTGACGATAGAACAACGTGACCACCATCAAATGATTGCCATTCGCAAAAGTGATGCAAAAAACATCGGGGTGTTCTTACCATGACACAAAAAATTGCGTTACTTGGAAATCCGAATACCGGAAAAACTTCTTTGTTTAATCGTTTGACGGGGTCCTACGCCCATGTCGGAAACTGGTCCGGCGTGACGGTCGATAAAAAAGTCGGGAAATTGCACGGAAATCGTGGACAACTGATTGATTTACCGGGTGTCTACGATTTAGATCCATTATCTGCAGATGAAGCCGTCGTGGCACGTTTCCTGATGGAAGAGTCGTTTGATGGTATGATCAACATCATCGATGCTTCACAGTTGGAACGAAACTTACAATTGACAGCTCAACTCTTGGAAATCGGAAAACCGATTCAAATCGGATTAAATATGATGGACGTCGCCCGGAATCGTGGCACGACGATTGATGCAGAAGCATTAGCACGGGAACTGGGTGTCGATGTGTTTCCGATTGTCGCCCGGACGGGAGACGGCTGTGAAGTGTTGTTGTCATCCATTCCTGAAGCGGCAAAAAAACACACGCCCTTACGAATCGATTATGGACAAAAAACGGAACAGGCGATTACGACCATCATCGAGTTAGCTGATTTACAAGAACATGAACGTTGGATGGCTGTTCAGTATTTAGCTGGGAATCGTGTCTTCGTTGAATACCTGGAAACAAAGTCACCACGTATCATTGAAGTCCGAAAGCAGTTGGAACATCAGCTTGGGCGGTTTATTCATGCGCACATTACAGAGTGTCGGCGTAACTGGGCGATTGCGATTCGTGCCGGATCGGTCGTCGAAGAAAAATCAGATCGGAAGACATGGACGGACCGGATTGACGCGGTCGTCACGCATCCGGTTCTTGGGTTGCCTATTTTCTTCGCTGTTTTATACGTTCTGTTCCATGTCACCTTTAACTGGATAGGTGCACCTCTCTCTGATTTATTAGGTGCATTTATCGAAGGCCCGATTTCGTCGGGAGTGGTCTTTGTGCTGACTCAACTCGGTGCATCCGGATTCATTCAGGACTTATTGATTGATGGTGTCATCGCAGGTGTTGGTGGTGTCCTCGTCTTCGTTCCACAAATCTTCGTCTTGTTTTTCTTCATCTCGTTTCTTGAAGATTCCGGATACATGGCACGTGTCGCGATCGTCATGGACCGTTTCATGCAGATGGTAGGACTGAACGGAAAAAGTTTTATTCCGATGATCATTGGATTTGGTTGTAACGTTCCAGGCATCATGGCGGCACGGTCGGTAGAAGAAGAACGCGAACGCCTCGTGACGATTTTCATCTCACCGTTCATGTCGTGTTCAGCTCGTTTACCGATTTACGCTGTGTTCGCAGGAAGTTTTTTTGCAAGTAATCAGGCATCGGTCGTCTTATCGTTGTATATTCTGGGTATAGTGATGGCATTACTTGCTGCAAAAGTATTTTCAAAAGTTTTGGCGGCTGAAGAAGCAACGAGCCTGTTCCTGGTTGAACAACCACCATACCGTGTGCCTCAAGGATTGACGTTATGGCGTAGCACATGGCAAAAAGGAAAAGGTTTTGTCCGTAAGGCAGGAACATTCATTTTCGGAGGATCAGTCGTGATTTGGTTGCTTGCTTATACGGGACCAGGTGGTTTTGATGTCAATATGAATGACAGTTTTCTTGCGATGATTGGTGGTCTGATTGCGATGTTGCTGATTCCACTGGGATTTGGAACATGGCAGGCAGGAGCCGCTTTAATTACAGGTTTCCTGGCAAAGGAAGTCGTTGTTTCGACGATGGCAATCATTTACGCCGTCAATGAATCAGAACTCGGACGGCAATTATCCGGCCAGTTCACACCACTCAGTGCCTATAGCTTCATGGCGTTCGTCTTGCTATATGTGCCGTGTCTTGCGACTGTGGCAGTAATCCGACGTGAAGTCGGTAGTGCGAAATGGACGTGGATTGCCAGTTTGTATGGATTGTTTGTTGCTTATGGTATTTCATTCTTGATTTATCAAACGGGGCACGCACTCGGATTTTCATAAAGGGAGGAAAGCAGGATGCATGTGATTGATATTTTGATTGGTCTGCTTGTCTTTGGATATGCCGGTTTTTCATTAATCCGTTTTACAAAAAAAGCGAAAAAAGGAAAATGTGCGACGTGTGAAGTAGAGCCGACATGTCAAACAGCATGTGATGACGTCAATTGGGACAGAGTCATTGCGGAAGCATTAAAGAAATAACAAAAAGCGTTTTTCTTCTATCGACGAGAAGAAAAACGCTTTTTATGTGGAATGCAGATTCATCCGTCGTCAAAACGGCCAACGATCGGCAAGGAATAAAAATACTTTCATCCCAAGGAATACACCGAAAATCCCAACGATAGCTGGAAAGACGGGGGGAGCAGGGATTGGTAATTTAAGAGCAGTAAAGACGACACCGCAGATGATACCGGCTAGCAAAGATAATAAAATTTGTTGAAGCATGAGGTCCAGTCCTTTCTTCATATAAAAAACCGCTTACATGCTTATTATATGAAGATGTCTGACGTTAAACAACGATTATTTTTTAGCGGCGGTTGGATCAAAGGTAATCTTTTCTTCAGTGCGCTCGACCGGTGTCCATTTTTGTTCGAGTGGGTTGTCAAAAGACGGTTTTGCTTTTAGTTTACCGTTCGTATAGAGCTGAATGAGAATTTGTGATTCACAGGATTGTTTGCCTTTCGTCACATAATGATAGTTTCCGGATTCATCCTGTTCACGTGCTTTTACGTTATCGGCCATCGTCAAAGCCAAACAATCCTTGATATAGTTTTTCTGTTCTTCGTCAATGATTGGGAAAAGAATTTCAATCCGTTTTCGCATATTACGGGTCATCCAATCGGCACTGGAACAGTAAATCAAATCGTCCCCATTATGGCGGAAGTAAAAGATACGGGAATGTTCCAAATAGCGATCGACGACGGACGTGACACGAATATTTTCCGAGACCCCTTTGATTTGTGGGCGGAGACAACAGACACCGCGGACAATCAATTCGATTCTGACGCCGGCGCGTGATGCTTGATACAATTTCAGAATGATATCTTTTTCCGTCAAACTGTTCATTTTGGCAACGATTCGACCATTGCCATGTTTTTTATGATATTTGATTTCTTCATCAATCAATGATAAAAATTTCTCGAGCATCGAGTTCGGTGAGGTGTGTAGGGCATTCCATTGAGGTTGCTCGCCATACCCGGACAACCAATTGAAGAAATTTGTCGCATCTTCGGCAATTTGTTCCCGTGCCGTCAAAAGACCGATATCAGTATATAGTTTAGCCGTGGAATCATTATAGTTCCCTGTTCCGAGATGGACAAACCGTTGAATGCGACCTTCCTGCAGCCGGACGATCAATGTAATTTTCGAGTGTGTCTTTAAATCGCTGTAACCGTAAATGACGTGAGCGCCTACTTTTTCCAATTGTTTGGCCCACTCGATATTTTTCGCTTCGTCAAAGCGTGCTTTCAATTCGACGAGCACTGTGACCTGTTTGCCATTCTCTGCAGCAGTCTTCAATGCTTTGATGATCGGAGAGTCTCCGGATACCCTGTACAACGTTTGTTTAATCGCCAAGACGTTTGGGTCATTAGCGGCTTGCACAATCAACCGGACGATGGGATCGAACGTATGATACGGGTGATGCAACAAGTAATCCTGTTGCAGAATTTGATCAAATAAATTTTTTGATTTTTCAAGCGCCGGGGGTTCGACGGGCATGATAGTCTGATAAATCAAATGATCGTATTCCACACCAATTTGGCTGTAAAATGCAAAGGCAAATGTTAAATCAATCGGACCATCGACAGCATAGATATCCCGGTCCTGTAAGTCGAGGACATCGCGTAACATATTGAGTAAGTTTGTATTAATGGCATTCTTCTGAATTTCCAGGCGAATCCCGACTCCCCAACGTCGTTTCTTCAGTTCTTTTTCAATCAACTTCAATAAGTCATGGGTTCCTTCTTCATGGAACGGTAAGTCTGCGTTTCGTGTAATCCGAAACGGCATGGCTGACAAGACACGATAGCCTTTAAACAAAGAGTCAATGAAGGAAATGATGACATCTTCGAGTAAAATTACAGCTGTCGTTTCCTCATCATCCACCGGTAAATCAACGAAACGAGGCAGGACGGCCGGGACCTGAACAAGTGCCAGATTCCGTTTTGATCCGTCTTCCGCTTCAAGCGCCGTCGCGATGTTCAGCGATTTAGACGACAGCATCGGGAACGGGCGGTATGCATCGACCGCAACAGGCGTCAAAACCGGAAAGACTTGTTCTCTGAAGAACGCTTTGACATATTCTGCTTGCATTTCATTTAACTCGTCATGCTTCAGGAAAGAAATTCCCTCTGCCTTCAACGCTTGGGTGACGTCTTTAAACGCTTCGTATTGTTGATCGACAAGTTCTTTTGTTTTGGTCGCGATGGCGCGTAACTGTTGTTTCGGTGTGAGTTGTTGTTTATTTTCTGGTTTATTGAATCCAGCCAGCACTTCGTCCTTCAACCCACCGACTCGAACCATATAAAATTCATCTAAATTGGAACTGAAGATGCCTAAAAACTTGAACCGTTCCATTAAGGGATTTCGCGTATCCGTCACTTCTCCTAGGACACGTTCGTTGAATTGTAACCAGCTGATTTCCCGGTTGTTAAAAAACTCAGGGGAGTCAATCTTCACGTAAGGCCGCCTCCTTTATTGTCAAACTGAATGGATCGATCAATGATTCGTTCCAGATGTTTTTTTTGCTTTTCTGCCTTCTCGACCTCAAACCCGTAATCGTGATCACCGGTATCAAGAATGATGCGGATATCTTTTTTATCTTTTTCCAGGACGAGTTCGAGACTGTCGACGGCACGACGTTCTGTCACATCAAGTGCCTCCGTCAATTTAAGGATTGATCCGAGTAAATCAAAACGCTCGATGGATTTATCCGTGAACCAATCTTTAAACGGTTTTAAGAGTTGTTGCATCCGTTTGGAAGACGAATACGAACTGACCAGCGCCAGAGCTAAACGATCTTTATGCGTCATTCCTTTTAAATCGGTATTTGTCAAAAGATAAAATGTTTGATTGGACCGGGTATCCGGATTGATGTACTGTCCGCAGTAAAGTAAGCGGCTGGCAGAATCCAGTAATCGTAAATCAGCAGCCCGATCCGGAATGATATCGAGTGTCACCAATTGACGGTAAATCGATTTGGCGATTGTCCCGAGATAGTTCATCCGGTCCCGATTGACTTTGTAATCACTTTCCAGCTGATAAAGACTTTCTTCGCGAACATTCTCGATACGCCGTTGTTCCTGCTCGCGTAAATCATATTCGTAGACAAGACCTTCCCGTAAGCCGTAATTACTCATCACGAACTGCTCTGCCTCGATATGTAGTGCCAGTTCATGAATCGCGATTAACGCAGGTAAGAAGATGTCGACCCGGTCTTTGGATAATCCTTCGACTTTGGTCAATTGTTTAGGTGCTTTGTCCTCTAATTCGTCGATCAGTTTTCCTAACTCTTTTGACCGGACTTGATATTGATGGATACCATGCAGAGGATAGTCGAGTGTAGATTGATGAATGCGGACGAAGTTTCGTGCCGATCCGCCAACGCCAATCAGTGGAAGCTTTTTGTTTTTCAACCAAGGAATTTCGTCGAATTGTTCACGTAAGAACTTAACCAGTTTCTTTTGTTCACCTGACGTCATCGTTTCTCCGGAGAGGAATTGACGGGTCAACGTGACGGCACCAAAAGGGAAGCTGTGGTAAGCAACCATTTCCCGATTCTCAATCAACGTGACTTCCATGGATCCACCACCGATATCGACTGAGTAGCCATCGGTCAGGAAAGTTGAATTGATGATCGCGAAGTAGCCGTAATAAGCTTCTTGTTCATCAGACAGAACCCGCATCGTAAATGGAGTTTCCTGTTCGACAGCATAGACGATGTCCTGTCGGTTACTGGCATTTCGAATGGCGGCTGTCGCCACACAAATCGTTTCTTCGACGTGATGGGTAATGCCGATTTCGTGAAAACGCTGCAGCGTTTCGCACAGTAACCGGATTCCGATTGAATCGAGTGCACCGCTCGCATCAATATGAGCGGAGAGACGAGCAACGACCTTAACATTGATTGTTTCGATGTATCGACCGGAATCGATTGGATGGAAAATGACATACCGGATCGAGTTGGACCCGATATCGATGACTGCTAATTCATTCTTCAAAACAAATCCGCCCCCTTTGAGTACTCAATCCATCTTTTCCCGAATCAGTGATTCTGAAAACGACAGCTTGTATCCTTTTATTGTACCTTGTGTATCTGCCTAAAAGCGTCTATTCACAAAAAAGTTACATCGGTTGCAACGAATGAAGGCTGGCGCTATAATAAGACAGTTGATAAGACGTAATTATTCCGTTTTAACATGAGACGGAAGGAGAGAATAGACATGACAGAACCTATTATTGAAATTAAACAATTAACATATGATTATCCGGATCGACGTGTCTTAAACGAAGTGACGTTTAATGTCCAACAGGGACAGTTCCTGGCAATCGTCGGAGAGAATGGATCCGGGAAATCGACATTAATCAAATGTATGCTTGGTTTACTAAAGCCCAAAGGGTCGATTCGTTTATTTGGACAGGATCAAGCAGCTTTTAGTGACTGGTGGCGGATCAGTTACGTATCGCAAAAAGCAGCAGCGTTCAATTCAGGATTTCCGGTCACAGTCGCTGAAGTCGTTGAGATGGGGCTGTATGCAAAAAAAGGATTATTTCGGCGGGTGACGAAACTGGACCGTCAAAAAGTAAAGACGGCGCTTGAAACAGTCGGCATGTGGGATCGGCGCGATTCAAAGGTTGGTGACCTGTCGGGTGGACAACAACAGCGGGTCTTTATCGCACGGGCCCTCGTCAATGATCCTGATTTGATGATTTTAGACGAGCCGACAGTCGGAGTCGATCAACGATACGTCAAAGAGTTTTATGAAATCCTGGAAGAGCTACGACGTGATAAAAAGCGGACCTTTGTTCTCGTCACACATGACATTCACTTTGTCAGCAAGTTGGTGACGGATGTAATTCACCTCGTCGACGGACGACTTGGGTGTAATTGCGGTATTAAAGAATACTGGGAACTGGATGAGCAGACGATTCGGTCCTTGTATCCCGTTCCAGGACGTGTTCTTATCCATGAAGGGGAGGTCGTCCAGTGATTGAAGCGTTCATGACATTAAAGTTCTTACAGTATGCGCTTGTCGCAGCAGTATTGATTGGTTTTACGGCTCCGTTGATCGGGTCATTCGTCGTCGTCCGGCGAATGAGTTTGATTGCGGATGCGTTATCACACGTCACACTGGCAGGAATTGCCCTTAGTCTATTGATATCCGGTATGGTTGCGAGTCTTGCCGATTTGAATCCGCTCTATCTCGGAATCGTGACATCGGTCATGGCGGCGTTGACGATTGATTGGCTTCGTGCGAAATATAAACATTTTCAAGAGCTTGCCATCCCGATTATCATGGCGACGGGAATGGGACTTGGCGCCATTTTCATCAGCTTGGCGAACGGCTTTTCGATGGATCTTGTGTCCTTTTTATTCGGAACGGTTTCAGCTGTCACCTTGACGGATGTCTATACGATTTTGATTGTCACAGGCGTCGTCATCTTATTTGTGATTGCGTTCTATAAGGAGTTATTATTCTTGTCGTTTGACGAGGAACAGGCACGGGTTTCCGGCATTCGTCTTCGGCTCGTGCACATTCTATTTATGATCGTTGTTGCCTTGGTGATTGCAATCAGTATGCGGGTTGTCGGGATTTTGTTGGTATCAAGCTTAATCACCTTGCCGGTCGCAGCCGCACTTCGACTTGCGAAAAGTTTTAAAGCGACGATTTTTTATGCCATCGTGTTTGGAGAAGTCGCGACGATTACCGGTTTGATTCTGGCTTATCAATTTGATTTAGCGCCGGGTGGCATGATTGTCATGCTCGCCGTCGCAGAACTTATTCTCGTCATGATAATTGAACGGTTTTGGATCGGAGGGAAATTGCATGAAAAAAAACATCGAACAAGCGCGTGAACGGATGAAAGCATCCGGATTCAAAATGACGCCTAAGCGTCTTGATTTATTGGCTTATCTCTTTGAAGCCAACCGCTATGTCAGTGCACGGGAAGTGGCAGAGGAATTGCGATTGTCACATCCGTCACTCAGCTACGATACGATTTACCGGAACTTAAATGATTTTGCGGAAATCGAGATTTTAGAGACAACGGAGTTGGATGGAGAAATGAAGTACCGGGCTGCGTGCCAATCGGGACATCATCATCACCATCTGATTTGCCGGACATGTGGAAAAACAGAAACATTGGACGTCTGTCCGATGCAATGGGTGGCTCCGATTAAAGATTCGGGCTTCGAAGTCGAAGACCATAAATTCGAAATCTACGGCCGCTGTGCAGCCTGTCAAAAATAAGTAAATGGATACCGGAAAGTCCTTTGATGGTTCAAAGGGCTTTTTTTGCTTGAAATGAGCTAAAAGGGGAATAAGACGAACAGAGGTGATGAAGATGATTTATGAGGCACAGGAAGCAAGGCAAATCGATGAGTGGGCAAAAACATCCGGCTTGCCGCTTGAAGTGTTGATGGAACGGGCGGGGAGCGAAATCGCTAAACGCATCATGAAAAACCACGGCAGGAAAGAACGGATCTTAATCCTCTGTGGGACAGGTAATAATGGGGGAGACGGGTATGTGATTGGGCGTGAACTGATACGCGACGGCTATGATGTCACGGTTCATGCGCCGTTTGGAGAGGCGAAAACACCGACTGCTTTGTTGCACCAACGTTATGCCGAAAAATTTGGTCTGGTGGCAGAGGAAGTGTGTGGCCAATACGATGTGATGGTCGATGCTGTGTTTGGGACGGGGTTTGATCAATCCCGCCTGACGAAACCGCTGACTGATTTGTTTGACTGGGTGCGTGAGCAGCAACAACGGGCAACACTGTATGCCGTTGACGTTCCGAGCGGCATTCCAACCGATCATTCCATCGGGTTTTCCGGTCAGGGAATAAAAGCGGATTTGACGTTCTCGCTCCATGCCTTTAAACGGTCTGCTTTCTTGTTGAAGACCGCTCCGTTTTTTGGGCGACTGGAGAAGATTGATTTAGGGTTACCGGCCTTTGGTGGATGGCAGTTATTTTCTGAGTCGATTGCACCGTTGTTGACCCGTGACGCATACGGTCATAAAGGAACATACGGCACGGCGTTATTGATTGGCGGTAGCGAAAACATGCCGGGTTCGATTCAACTGGCGGCACGTGCTGCTCTTCGAACCGGCGTCGGGAAGCTTCAGGTCGCAACTGTTCCGACGGCGCAAGTCGGATTAATCGTCAATGCTCCGGAAGCGATGGTCCTCGATCAGACGACAGAAGCAATTCAAGAGATGGTTACAGAAGTGGATGTCGCTGGAATCGGACCCGGTTTAGCTTCGGAATCCGTCTCGGACTGGCTGGATCTTTTGTTTGATCAAGACATCCCGGTCGTCCTGGATGCGAGCGCATTGATCCGGGATCGTTATCCGGAACGTAAAGCGGCAATTGTCGTCACGCCGCACATCGGTGAATTTGCACGGATGACGAATCAATCCGTTCAAACCGTCCAAGACGATTTATTTGAACAGGCAAGTGATTATGCGATGTTGCATCAAGTGACTGTTGTTTTAAAAGCGCATGTGATCTTAATCGCAAAACCAGACGGCGGCGGTTACGTGGTTGCCGGGGCGTCAAGCGGATTGGCAAAAGGCGGCAGTGGCGATACATTGTTCGGTCTGATTACAAGTTTGCTCGGGCAACGTAAACACTACAAGCAGTTATCGCTTGAACGACTGATTGCAATGGGGGTATCTTGGTATGCGCAAGCGTCCAAACACGTAGAACAACGAATTCATCCGAGCAGCATTACCGCTACAGACGTCATTGAACAACTAGGTCAAGTCGAAAACGATGATCTTATTAACTAGCGAAAAATATGAACAGACATGTTTCCTTTGAACAAATGAAGGGGCATGTCTTTTTTTAGGAAATAATTGCTAGGAATGGGAGTGCAGGAGTATCATGAAGTGATGTCGAAAAGTTTAAGACAATTATCCAATTCAGAAAGGAGGAGACCGATGCCCATCAAGACAGTGGATAAAATCGTTCAGAATCAGCAACGGTGGATTGGCAACTTTGCCTTTTTTTTGATGAGTGCAGGAGCACTTATTTTTTGGATCACGACGGATGAAACGATTCAAAATGCGTACTTAAATCGATCAACGATTGTCAGCGTACTGGTGCTCGTTGGTCTGATGACCTTTTTAATCAGCCGCAGTCGATTATCGAACCGTTATCAATCGCATTTGTTATCTGTCATGTTTCTGATCATTCCGGTTACGTCCATTAGTTTGTTGCCGTACGCGGCGGTTACGGTATGGGCAAGTTGCTTTTTATTTTTAATGATTGCCTTGATTGCGTATGACCGGATCATGATGTGGTATGCCGTCGTCATCATCGTTGCGACCAATGCATATGTCATGCTCCGATCGGAGACGGTTTCAGTCGAAATTGATCCAACTGATCACTATGCCAGACTTGGAATGATCGGGATTGCGATTTGTATTGCCTTTATCATTAATCATCTTCACCTTCGCCATCTCGATCGTCTTCAAGTGCTGGCAAATCAATTACATGACGCAGCGCGTCATGATTTACAAACACAACTCCTGAATATGCGTGGATTGGAAGAACGTTTTGCCCGGCCGCATCATCAACAACTGTTGTTAGTTGGTGTTCATCTTGAAAATTATTATGAGTTGGCTCGTTATTTCGGCGATGAGATTCAAGAACAGGTGTTATTTGATTGTATCGAACGCCTTAAAACCTTGTTACCACCGCATTTAGGGATGGTTCGTGTCGAGGGTGGAACCCTCGTCGTCGTGATGGAAAAGCCTCCCGGCGTGTCTTGTCAGGAAGAGATGGAGCGACTCAGCCAACAGATGTCGGCTCCTTATCAAGTCGACCGGCATCAGATTTACGTCAATTTATACATCGTCATCGATGATGGGGCGGTCCATCCATCCAGCATGACAAAACGGATTCAACAGATTACATCCGCACTTCCCGAAAGCATCCGGAATTCAGAAAAAGTCATGTGCCTGAATGAAGAGTGGAGAGACGAACAGGCACTTCGGGTCGAGGCGGCTCAAGCGTTATCGCAAGCAGATATCAATCAAGATTTTTATCTCGTATATCAATTACAGTATGATTCCGATCAGGACCGATTTATTGGTCTTGAAGCACTAGTGCGTTGGAACAGCCCCATCCCGGGTGCAGGACGTCCCACGGTTTTCATTCCGATTGCAGAAAAAAGCGACTTGATCATTCGTCTCGGAGAATGGATTTTTGAGGAGGGCTGTAAAACGAGGAAGCGACTGATCGGACTTGTTCCGGATGACTTCAGTTTGTCCGTGAATGTTTCTCCACGCCAACTGACACATGATTCATTCATGCCGTTCATCGAACGGATGTTACTGAAGTATTCCTTGCAGCCGAAACAAATTAAAATCGAGATTACGGAAAGTCAGGCGCTTGATTTTGAGAGCCAGCCGATTCTGCGGGCGTTACGGCGAATCAAAACACTCGACTTTCCGGTATCGCTGGATGATTTCGGTACAGGGCATGCTTCGTATCATGTCCTCGAAAGGCTCTTACCGCTTCGTCAGTTAAAAGTACCGAAACAATTTATCGAACAAGTCGAAGAGTCGGAAAAGCGGCGATCGATCTTAGAATCGATTTTCCAACTCAGTCAATCGATGCACGTTGAATGTATCGTAGAAGGTGTCGAGACGGGCGAAGAGGTTCGGATTGCCAAAAATATCGGCATTCATCTATTCCAAGGTTACTTTTTTGCAAAACCTGTTGTCCTCGAGGAAATTATTTGCTTGTTGCAAATGAAACAAACGGAAGTGACGGATTGACGTCACTTCCGTTTTAGTTTGAATACAGATGGGATTGATTTCGACCGTTTTTCTTTGCCTTATATAATGCAGCATCGGCCTGTTTAAAAACGGTGCTTGCGGATTGACGTCGAGCAAAGGCAACACCGGCTGAGACGGTGATTGGAAGTGCGTGATCTTGCATAACGAAAGGGGTTTTCGTTACAGTCGAAACAATCTGTTGTGCCAATTGAACAGGAGAAACCTTGAATGTGTTCGGGAGGATGGCGATGAATTCCTCGCCGCCATATCGACCGACTGTCACGTCTTCCGGACATTCTTGGGTCAGCAAAACAGAAAAGTGGCGTAACACGGCATCTCCGACGGCGTGTCCGTATTCGTCATTCACGGCTTTGAAGTAATCTAAATCAAACAGGATGACGCCCCAAGGAGCTTGCTCCTGTTCAAAAACCGCTACTTTATCCATGATGACATGACGATTGGCAAGTCGTGTCAATTGATCGGTCGAAGCCAAGTAGGATTGGTATGAGTACAGGACAAAATGCTCTTGCAACATACCGGACAACCGGTAAAACAGAAGGGAAGCAAAAGTGGTAATCAAAAAATACGGGACATAAATCGATTGCCATGCATTGTTTTCTGCTGCACTGAAAAACATCCGAATCAAAACGAGGAGAGAGCCAATCGTGACGATGACCGTAAATAAAGCCGCCTTTTGTTTGATGAACCGTGTACAGAGCAAAACAAGACCGATGAAACTGACTAACGTAATGATGGAATTTTGCAAAGCAATCATAGAGTCGCCCGTATCGAGTAGGAACCGGTAGGTGATTAACAGGAAACCCGTCGTCAGGATACTGATCGGTCCACCGTATAAAGCGGATAAGGCGAGTGGCAATAACCGTAAGTCAATAAAAGCGCCATTAAGGAAAATCGAGTTATGAATCAGTAAGATGCCTGTCAAACCATTGGCTAAACCAAAGTAAAAACGGGTCGATAATTTTGAATCACGTTGAATGGGGAGCCGGTTTCGCATGAGGTAGAATGTCACGGACAGAACTAAAAAAATGATACAGATATTCAGAAAAAAGATATTAAGGGTCGATAGCATAAAAAAATCCTTTCATGTTTAGCGCTATGTATAAAATGAGATAATTTGGAATCTGCCACCATTGTACGATATTTGAACTACAACATACAGAAAAAACAGCCAATAAAGGCTGTTTTAGCGAATTGGAGCAAACTTATGAATTTGTTGAACGGCCTCATTCCAAGACGAGACACGGACGATATTTTCAGGGACGGGACGACGATTATAAGGAGCATCAAACAAAATAACGGGAATCGACGTATCTTCCGCAATTTGAATCGCATTTTCAAGTCGGTCCTCCATGAAGAGATCGAGTGACAAATCACGCACGACTTGTACTTTATCATGTGAGCCGGTCATGATTAACGAATCAAGTGGCAACTCGTGCTGTTTGATCCATTCTTCGGTTACGGGGCGGACAATTTCCGACCGTGCCGTCACATAGTGAAGATCATACTGTTTACGTAACGCCCATAGATGTTGTTTGACGAGTTCTTGTGGGATGGATTCACGATAGATGCCAAGTTCATGACCTGATTTGACCATGAATTCCCAAAACTCGATTTGCTCCATATCCGTATAGGTATGAAGTTCGTATTCAGAGGCCATCTCAAAATCAATCGATGTCCCGAGGTATTTATTCATATAGTTAAAGCACGAAGAAGGATGAGTGATTGTTCCATCAATATCAATTCCGATTTTCACTTACATCACCAACATTCTATAAATTTTCTGCCACTAGTATAACACAATCGAAAAGCGGAGACGAAAAAAAGAGCCACTCTAGGAAGAGGGCTCTTTTGACTTAAGCTTAGTTTGTTTTTGCGGCTTCTTTTTCCGCTTCTTTTTCGAGAACGATCGCATCGATTTCTTTTTTCAATTCTTCGACCATCGTTGCTTCTGGAACTTTTCGGATGATTTCTCCGTGACGGAACAATAATCCTTCGTTACGCGCGCCGGCAATTCCGATATCGGCTTCGCGTGCTTCCCCAGGACCGTTGACGGCACAACCGAGAACGGCAACTTTGATGTTGACTTGAATTTTATCGATATAGTCTTCGATTTCTGCAGCAATTGCCATTAAGTCGATTTCAATCCGTCCGCATGTTGGGCAAGAAATCAACGTTGCAGCGTTTGCAGCAAGACCAAATGATTTCAAGACTTCTTTTGCGACTTTGACTTCTTCAACCGGATCGGCAGAAAGGGAGACACGGACTGTGTTACCGATACCACGTGATAGAATCGCACCGAGACCGGCAGCTGATTTTAATGAACCTGTCCGTAAAGGACCCGATTCCGTGATTCCAACGTGCAGCGGGTAATCAAATGATTCAGAAGCGAGCTGATACGCTTCAAGCGCCAATTGAACGTCAGATGCTTTCAAGGAAACGATGATATCGTGGAAATCAAGATCCTCGAGAATCTTAATGTGGTGCAAAGCACTTTCGACCATCCCGCGAGCTGTCGGATAACCGTATTTCTCAAGAATGTGTTTCTCGAGCGAACCGGCATTGACGCCAATCCGGATCGGAATGTTTTTCGCTTTTGCTGCCGTAACGACCGCTTCGACTTTCTCGCGGCGTCCGATGTTACCCGGGTTGATTCGGATTTTATCGACACCCGCTTCGATCGCCATGAGAGCAAGTTTATAGTTGAAATGAATATCTACGACAAGCGGGATATTGATCCGGCTTTTGATTTCAGCAAGTGCGAGCGCATCACGTTCTTCCGGACAAGCAACGCGGACGATTTGGCATCCTGCTTCTTCTAGACGTAAAATTTCAGCGACAGTCGCTTCGACGTCGTGTGTTTTTGTTGTCGTCATACTTTGAATGATGACTTCATTACTTCCACCAATGACAAGGTCCCCAACACGAACGGGACGAGTCTTAGAGCGATGGACCATTTTCGGCATATCGAAAATCTCCTTTTGTGGCATAACGCCAGATTGTTTATGACTACTTGTACTATCATATCGAACTATTCCCTAAAAATCGAGAAACAAGAACGAAAATTGAACATTTACAATTGTTTAACACGAATGGTGGAAAGTCAATCCGTCGCCGGGCGGACGCTTTTTTCTTAAATCCAGTGATTCATCTGATTTCAAGAAGACGGACGGGACGATTTTTTCTTTTTTCGAACAAGCAGAAGTGGTGTCAGCGAATAAACGAGATGGCCGATGATAATGAATGCAGCTCCTAAAGTCGGATATCCGAATTGGTAAAGGAAAACTCCAATCGGGAAAGTCCAGATGTTTGCAGCGACAGTATAAGGAAACACTTGGCGATACGCCCAGGGTCTTGGCAAAATCCACTGAATGAACCAGCGATTTAGATAAGAGAAAAATAACAGGTATAACAAAATGGCGATTGCAATGAAGATGAAATGCAGGATGAACCAAATGATGAACGGAATCGATTGCTGAAGAAAAATACTATCGATGATTGTTGACCACAGGGAAATCCATGCTAATCCACGAAAATAAAGGGATACATCGGCAAGGCGGGTCTTTAAAAATCCTCGGTTTGGAATTAGGGTAGTTTGTAAGTAATTAATCAGTTGACTTAAAAAATGCAATTAAATCACTCTTTCTTCTGTTTTATAACAAGATTTAATTTGATGAAAAACCTTTTATTCAAAGGGTTAATCTGTATCGGTACAGATTAATAAAACCTTAACAATCGAATGTCTGAAAAACTATTTACAAGTTCACTAGACCTTTACATAATAGGGGAGGTTGAAATAATGAATTCTTAAGAACAAATCAATTCCACTTTGTATATGAGGAGATGACAAGATGAACTATGATTTACAGGAAATGATTTTCACCTTTATCGGTGGACTGGGTATTTTCCTATTCGGTATTAAGTATATGGGAGATGGTCTTCAAAAAACAGCGGGAGACCGTCTGCGGTACATTTTAGATAAATATACCTCCAACCCGTTTCTCGGGATTTTGGCTGGTATTGTCGTCACGGTCTTGATCCAGTCGTCATCCGGAACAACCGTCATTGTCGTCGGTTTAGTGAGTGCGGGCTTGATGAATTTACGTCAAGCCATTGGTGTCGTCATGGGGGCGAACATTGGAACGACAATCACTGCTTTTATCATCGGCTTTAACGTGAAGGAAGCGGCACTCCCTGCGATTGCAATCGGAGCATTCTTGATTTTCTTCTTCAATAAAGAAAGGATTCAATACATTGGCCAAATCTTCTTTGGATTTGGAGCTCTCTTTTATGGATTGACATTAATGGGTGACGGAATGGCACCTCTTGAATCGAGTGAATGGTTCCGTGATTTGACGGTCTCGATGTCAGATAGTCCGTTGCTCGGTGTGTTCGTCGGAACAGTCTTTACTATATTGGTTCAGTCATCCTCTGCGACAATCGGTATTCTGCAGGAATTATACGATGGTGGAATGATTGATATTAAAGCCGCATTACCGGTCTTGTTTGGGGATAACATCGGAACAACGATCACTGCAGTACTGGCAGCACTCGGTGCTTCAATCGCTGCAAAACGTACAGCGGCGGCACACGTGATCTTCAATATTGTCGGAACGATTTTATTCTTGATTGCCTTACCGCTGTTCTCAAGTTTTATCACGTGGATTACAGGAGCGCTTAATCTTGAACCAAAAATGCAGATTGCCTTTGCCCACGGAACATTTAACGTCGTCAATACGTTGATTCAGTGCTGGTTCATCGCGCAAATTGCTTGGCTCGTCCAAAAAGTCGTACCGGGAACGGATACGACCGTCGATTCAAAACCGCGGCACCTCGATCAAAACATCTTGAATCAGTCATCGTCACTTGCTTTAAGTCAGGCGAAACTGGAAGTCTTGCGAATGGGAGAATTCTCAAAAGACGCACTCGGGAAAGCACATCGTTATACACAATCGCATGATAAAAAAGATGTCTCGGATGCAGGTCAAATCGAGTATGCCATCAATCATCTGAACACAGAAGTGACCAGTTATCTTGTTAAAGTTGCAGCACATGACTTGTCCGAACGGGAATCAAACGGTCACTCACTTCTCATGCATGCGGTCAACGATTTTGAACGAATTGGTGACCATGTCGAAAACGTCATCGAACTGGTTGATTTCCAAATCGTCAATCGGATTACATTTACTGAGAAGGCGAAAAAAGAACTGGATGAAATGTACATCTTGACCCAAAAAATCGTTGGGACAGCCATTAAAGCCGTTGAAACGGACGATGTTTCGCTGGCGCGTCAAGTACTTGAACTGGAAGGGAAGCTCGATTCACTCGAACGATCATTCCGGAAACATCATGTCTTACGGGTCAACGCAGGCGAATGTACAGGTCAAGCCGGCATGATTTTTGTAGATTTGCTGTCGAATTTAGAACGGATTGGTGACCATGCCGTCAATATTACGGATTTAGTACTCGAACAACGTTCTGGAACAGCGTGAACAAAATCATGAAAGAAGAGGAATTTCTGAATAGAAATTCCTTTTTGCTTTTTTAAGATAATTTATTGACATTTTAGATTGGTTTTAGTAATCTAATGTTAGTCGTTTTTAAACATCATGGCGGTGTAGCTCAGCTGGCTAGAGCGTACGGTTCATACCCGTGAGGTCGTGGGTTCGACTCCCTCCGCCGCTACTATTACTTAAGGACCCTTAGCTCAGCTGGTTAGAGCTGACGGCTCATAACCGTCCGGTCGCAGGTTCGAGTCCTGCAGGGTCCATTGTATAAACGTACACTCTTTTTTTAGGGTGTGCGTTTATTTTTGGTTGCTTGGGGAATATTAAAGATATTGTAATAATGTTCATACAATAATATTCATACTATGGCAATTTAAGGGAGAGCGAAGAGAGATGGAACGTAACCATACAATGATGCAGTTTTTTGAGTGGCATGTAGAGAATGATGGGAAGCATTGGCAGCGCTTAAAAGAGAGAGCGCCGGAACTGCGTGCTGCAGGCATCACATCTGTTTGGATTCCGCCCGCTTCAAAGGGACAATCAGATGAAGATACAGGGTATGGCATTTACGATGTCTATGATTTAGGAGAGTTTGACCAAAAAGGAACGGTCCGCACGAAGTACGGAACAAAAGACGAGCTGATCGAAGCCATTCAAGTCGCACATGAAAATGATATCGCGATTTATGCCGATGTCGTCATGAACCATAAGGCAGCGGCAGATGAACTTGAGACAATTAAAGTTGTTGAAGTCCATCCGGAAGACCGTTCGCAAGAAATTTCAGAAGAATTTGAAATCGATGCTTGGACGAAATTTACGTTCCCAGGTCGAAACGGTAAGTACTCAGATTTCATTTGGACACATGAATTCTTCAACGGAACAGATTTTGATGCACGGGAAGAAAAAACGGGTGTCTTTAAGATCTCCGGAAAAAATAAAGATTGGAACGATCAAGTAGACAATGAATTCGGAAACTATGACTATTTGATGTTCGCCAACATCGATTACAACCACCCAGAAGTGCGTGAAGAGATGATTAACTGGGGAAATTGGTTTAAAGAGACAATCAACTGCCAAGGTTTCCGTTTGGATGCCATCAAACATATCAACTACGAATTCGTCAATGAGTTCGCCAAATCGATGATTGGAGACAATCCGGACGGTTTCTATATGGTCGGTGAGTTCTGGAAATCGGATTTGGATGATTGCCGCCAATTCTTAGACAGCGTTGATTATACAATTGATTTGTTTGATGTGCCGCTTCACTATAAATTCCACGAAGCATCGCAACAAGGACAGGACTTTGATTTAACGACGTTGTTTGCTGATACACTTGTTGAATCCCACCCGACGAATGCCGTGACGTTTGTTGATAATCATGATTCCCAACCGGGCGAATCGCTTGAGTCATGGATTGATGACTGGTTCAAACAGCATGCATATGCTTCTGTTTTATTACGCAAAGATGGTTATCCATGTGTCTTCTACGGAGACTACTATGGTGTCCAAGGACCACATCCGGTAGAAGGTAAAAAAGAGATGATCGATGCCTTGTTGTATACGCGTTATCATAAAGCATACGGCGAACAGGAAGATTATCTGGATGATGCGCATTGTGTCGGCTGGGTCCGTCGTGGTGTGGAAGAATTCCCGAACTCGGGATGTGCGGTCCTGCTTTCGAACGCTGACATGTGCGAAAAGCGGATGTTCGTTGGCGAAACGCGTGCCGGAGAAGAATGGTTCGATTATACGAACCACCAGGAAGAACCGGTTGTAATTGATGAAGAAGGATTCGGAGTCTTCCCAGTTCCAGGCGGCGGTGTCTCTGTATTTGCCCCGCGTGACGAACAGTAATTTCTGAGGGTCATTGCTTGCGCCTGACCAACTATTTTTGCTAGTCTTAAAGAGTACTGAAATTCCGAAAATAGGATAAAGGGGGACATGAAAATGTCAAAATTTGAATTACCAGAACTCGGCTACGCTTATGATGCGCTAGAGCCACATATCGATGCTCGTACGATGGAGATTCACCACTCAAAACACCACAATACGTATGTCACGAACGTCAATGCAGCACTTGAAGGGTCAGAGCACGAAGGAAAATCACTTGAAGAATTACTTCAAAACCTCGATTCACTTCCTGCAAACATTCAAACAGCTGTCCGTAACAACGGTGGCGGTCATTGGAACCACTCGTTTTTCTGGAAACTCTTGAAAAAGAACGATGGTGCAACACCAACTGGTGAACTTTCTTCGGCAATCGACGAGTCATTTGGTTCGTTTGATGCTTTCAAAGATGAGTTTGCAAAAGCAGCTACAACACGTTTTGGTTCAGGTTGGGCATGGCTCATCGTTGACGGTGGCAAATTAGCAGTCGTTTCAACACCAAACCAAGATACGCCAGTCATGGAAGGCAAAACGCCGATTCTTGGACTTGACGTTTGGGAACATGCGTATTATCTTAACTATCAAAACCGTCGCCCTGATTACATCAACGCGTTCTTTAACGTCGTTGACTGGGATCACGTGGCAAAACTTTACGCTGACGCAAAATAATTGTTATATCCAAACATCGATTTCCATTTCGGGAATCGATGTTTTTTTAATGCGGAAAATGATGGGATAGGTTGTTATGGAAAGTTTCCTTCTATATAATGAAACAAGATGACTTTTTGAACGATAGGGGAGTACGCCATGGCGAAACGAATCACGGTGAAGGGAAAACGGCGGAATCATCTGCCGCTTCGCCTTAACTTAATGTTTTTTGTAGTATTTTTATTGTTTGCGATTTTAATTTTTCGCTTAGGTGTTGTCCAAATTGTAAATGGTGAAAAGATTTCACGGGAAGTTCAAAAAACGGAAATGATTGCTTCGAAATACGAAGTTCCTCGTGGTAAGATTTATGACCGGGACGGAAGGCTTTTAGTTGATACGATCTCGAAATACTCGATTGTCTATCGTCGTTCCCAAAATACGAAAGTCGACGAACGGATTGAAATCGCTTCGCGTCTTGCAGCAATCATCAATCTTCCGAAAAACGATTGGAAAGTAACGGAACGTGACATGAAAGATTACTGGGTAGCCGTTAACAGTGAAGAATCGGATCGCCGGTATAAAGAAGCAGTAGCAAAACGTTATCCGGATGCGGAAGAACAAAATAAATTATCGATTTCGGAGCAGGATCAAATCCGTCTCGATACGATTACGAAAAAAGATATCGACTTTGATGATAAGACGATGGAAATCATCGCCATCAAACACAACATGGAAGTCGGTTATGCCCTTGATCCGCAGCTCGTTAAATTAGGAGCGAATGCTAAAGAAATGGCGATTATCGATGAGAACCTTGAAGATCTAAAAGGAGTATCGGTTGAGCCGTTTTATGAACGCTCATATCCATATGAAGGAACGTTACGAAATATCTTCGGGAAGTACTCGAAAATTCCGGCAGAACAACAAGCGGAATTCAAGGCAAAAGGATACAGCCTGAACGACCGGGTCGGAACATCATTCCTCGAGCAACAGTATGAAGATCTGTTACGTGGAAAACCGGCTTACGATGTGTATGAAACGTTTAACGGTGAACCGGTCGGTGAACCGAATCGTGAAGAAGGCGAATCCGGGAAAGATCTCGTCCTGACGGTTGATGCGGAATACAATAAACAAGTCGATCAAATTCTACAACAGGCGATCAGAATGGGTCGCGGCATGGGAAGCGGTTATCTGAAAGAAGGATATGCCGTTGTCATGAATCCGAAAACCGGTGAGATTTTGGCCATGTCTGGTCAAAAGCTCGATACGGCAACGAATAAATTCAGTGATGTTGCGATCAATAACGTGTTGACTTCCCTGCAAATCGGTTCGACGATTAAAGGGGCAACGGTCGCAATGGGACTTCAAGAAGGCGTCATCCGTCAAAACGAAGTCATCAATGATGCGCCGATTACAATCGGTGGGACGAAAAAAGGATCGTACGTCAATATGGGACCGATTACGGACTTAACGGCACTCGAACGTTCGTCAAACGTCTACATGTTTAACATCGCGATGCGGATGGCAAACTATCCGACTAACGGTGTCGCTGGTGCGAGCGTCGATGCGGCAGCGGCCATCATGCAGAACTATTACAGTCAGTTTGGTCTCGGTGTGACAACGGGAATCGATCTTCCGTATGAAGCAAAAGGGGTACAAGGGACGCCGGACCGCGTCACGCTCCTAATGGACCGAGTAATTGGTCAATACGATGCCTTTACACCACTCCAAGTTGCGCAGTACGTTTCGACACTGGCAAATGGCGGGTACCGTGTACAGCCACACTTCTTAAAAGAAGTCTTAGCATCGAATTCAATTGAAGACGGAACGAAGCAAGTCGATTACAGTTTTAAAACGAACTATTTAAACCGGATCGAAGTCAGTCAAGCGAATATTGATCATGTCCGTGAAGGATTCCACCGTGTTGTCAAAGGGGAACGCGGGACAGCGAAAATCATTGCCCAAACCGGCATCGATGCGGCGGCGAAAACCGGAACGGCTCAGGTCAGCGTCTACGGCGAAGACGGAATTGCACTTCGGGATGGAAGTGGACAACCGGTTCGCTCGTTGAACTCGAACTTAGTCGGCTGGGCGCCATACGACAATCCAGAGATGGCATGGGCCGTGTTCCTTCCATATATGGAGCAGGAAACCGTCAACTCGAAAATTGGTCATGATTTAGTGAAGGCATACTTTAATGTGAAAGATGTTCCATGGCAAACTAAGCCAAATTAACTAGTGAAGCGAAGATGAGGAAACTCATCTTCGCTTTTTTTTGTATGGATTGACCTGTTTTTCTAATGAAGTTGAGTTTGTAAACGCAGAAACACACGCCTTTACAATTCTTTTACGTTGGATTCATTTTGGTTTAATAGTTCATCGGTAGTATAAGTCTTGTAAGGAAAACGGATATAAAGTCGTAGCGTTACCAGCGACATACTTCGAGGAGGAAAATTAATCATGTCTTGGATGAAAAAAACAGCTCTTATCACAACGGTAGCGTCAATCGCAGTAGTCGGTGCGGCATGCGGAAATGACAAAGGCGGCTCTTCAAGTTCTTCAGATCTTTCAGGAAAGATCGCAATTGATGGATCTTCAACAGTCTTCCCAATCATGGAAGCAGTCGGTGAAGAGTATTCAATCGAACAACCAGACGTCGATGTCACGGTCGGAGTATCAGGTACAGGCGGCGGATTCAAACGTTTTGTTGTTGGTGAAACAGACCTTTCAAATGCATCACGTGAAATTAAAGAAGAAGAAGCAGCGGAAGCTGAAAAAAATAGTGTGGAATATACGAAATTAGCGCTTGCTTACGACGGATTAACAGTCGCAATCAGCAAAGAGAACACATGGGTCAAAGAAATGACACTCGACCAGTTAGAAAAAATTTGGTTAGACCCGAATGTGAAGACATGGAAAGACGTGGATGCTTCTTATCCAGCAGAACCAATCAAATTCTTCAGCCCGGGTAAAGATTCCGGAACATTTGATTTCTTCTCAGAAAAAGTTCTTGAGAAAAAAGATATGCGTAAAGATGTTCAACTTTCAGAAGATGATAACGTCCTCGTTAAAGGGGTCGAAGGAACAAAAGGTGCGATTGGTTACTTCGGTTATGCCTACTACGCGGAAAACAAAGATAAGTTAAAAGAAGTACCGCTTGCAGCTGAAGGAAAAGACGCAGTTGATCCGACACCGGAAACAATCAAAGATCTTTCTTATCCACTTTCACGTGAGATCTACACGTACGTCAACAACAAATCATTAAAAGACAAAAAACAAGTGGCGGACTTCGTTAAATTCACAAATGAAAATGCAGGTGACTTATCGGAAGAAGTCGGTTATATCAAAATGCCGCAAGATCGTTACGATGAAAATACAAAAGCCATCGAAGATGCAATGAAATAACCATCATTACACAAGGACGGCCCGAAAAAAGGGGGATTTCCCTTTTTTGGGGTCCCGTTCTTATGTAGGTATGATGAAGTAGGGAGCGAAGAAGGGTGAATCAATCATCAAACAAATCGGTTCGTGAGCTGATCCAAAAGAACCGACAACAAAAATTCAGTATGAAAAACATCATGGAACGTTTTATGCCGATCGTACTATTTCTCTGTGCGTTCGTTTCAGTCGTTACGACCATCGGCATCATTCTCACGTTAGTTATTGAAACAGAACACTTCTTTGAAGTCGTCTCGTTCAAAGAATTCTTCGGCAGTACAAGCTGGTACCCGCTGAACTCTCAACCGGAGTATGGAATTTGGCCGCTTGTCGTCGGAACCCTTGAAATTACCGTGATTGCGATGCTAGTTGCCGTGCCGATCGGACTCACTTCTGCGATTTACTTAAGTGAGTATGCATCAGAACGCGCCCGTCGTGTTCTCAAACCGATTCTTGAAGTATTAGCAGGCGTTCCGACCATCGTTTTCGGATTTTTCGCCTTAACGTTTGTTACACCGTTACTTGTTAAATTAATTCCGGGTCTTGCGATTTATAATGCGTTAAGTCCGGGGATTGTTGTCGGAATCATGATTATTCCGATGATTGCCTCGATTTCAGAGGATGCGATGAGCTCAGTTCCGAAAAAAATTCGGGACGGCGCATTGGCACTGGGTTCAACACGTCTTGAAGTAGCTTTAAAAGTGGTTGTCCCGGCTGCACTTTCAGGAATCATCGCTTCCATCGTTCTTGGTATGTCACGCGCAATCGGTGAAACAATGATCGTGACGATTGCCGGGGGATCAAACCCGACGGCTGCAGTTAATCCGTTGGAGCCGGTTCAGACGATGACGGCTTATATCGTTCAGGTTGCCCTTGGTGACGCAGGATATGGAACGATTGAATATTACAGTATCTACGCTGTCGGTACGTTGTTGTTCGTCTTTACTCTTTTGATGAACTTACTCGCGAACTGGATCACGCGTCGTTTCAGAGAGGAGTATTAAGATGGCCTTACCAGAAAAACAACCTGTACAAAAAAAGTTTATTGATCCTGTTGCTGTGAAAAAATCAATCAGCCAACGCCTTGTCGTCAATAATGTCACGAAAGTCGTTTTCCTGATTGGATTGTTATTTGGTTTAGTTGTGCTTGGTATTCTTCTCTTTGGTGTCATTCGTGACGGAGCTGCCTGGTTATCACTCGATTTCCTGCAAAATTCACCGTCCCGTCGACCGGCAAATGCGGGTGTATACCCAGCGTTAATGGGATCAATCTTCCTGATGCTTTTGATTATTCCGATGATCTTCATCCTGGGTGTCGGAGCGGCGATTTATTTAGAGGAATACGCTAAAAAAAGTCGGATGACGTCTTTCATTGAAGTCAATATCTCAAACTTAGCGGGTGTTCCGTCAATCGTTTTCGGATTACTCGGACTCACATTTTTTGTCCGTAACATGGGCTTCGGCTCAACATTGATTGCAGGAGCTTTAACGCTTGCTCTGATGAGTTTGCCGGTTGTCATCGTGTCATCGCAAGAAGCGATTCGTGCGGTGCCGCAAGCAATGCGTCATGCATCGCTTGCACTGGGTGCTTCGAAATGGCAGACGACATTCAAAGTTGTCTTACCCGCATCCCTTCCAGGGGTCATCACAGGAATCATCCTTGCCGTTTCACGGGCAATTGGAGAGACAGCACCGCTCATCATGGTCGGAGCAGCCATCTTCATCGCACGGGCGCCGGAAGGGATTTTCTCAGAGTTTACGGCCTTACCGATTCAAATCTACAACTGGACAAGCCGTCCGCAAGCTGACTTCCAAGGTCTTGCGGCAGCCGGAATCATCGTCCTGATGGTCATCCTCTTAACGATGAACTCACTTGCGATTTGGATTCGAAACCGTTTTTCAAAACGATACTAATCAACTAGATATAACGAATTACGTTCTGAATCACTAAGGAGGAACACAGATGATGGATACGAAGCTGACGACGAAACCAGCCAAAGAAGGGGCAAAAACAATGAATCAACCAGTAGCTGCGCGACAAAGTGTATACCGTGTAAATGATTTGAATCTATGGTACGGCGATGATCATGCCTTAAAAGATGTAAATCTTGATATCAAACAAAATGAAGTGACGGCCATCATCGGACCGTCAGGATGCGGGAAATCGACATTCATCAAGACATTGAACCGAATGGTCGAACTCGTTCCGATCGTGCGGACGAATGGTGTCATTGAATACCATGGTCGCAATATTTTCGATAAGGATTATGAAGTCGAAGAATTACGCACATCGGTTGGAATGGTCTTTCAGCAACCAAACCCATTCCCAAAATCGATTTATGACAATATCGCTTATGGACCACGTGTTCATGGGGTTAAGAACAAAAAAATCTTGGATGAAATCGTTGAACGAAGCTTACGTGGAGCAGCGATTTGGGAAGAGGTCAAGGATCGTCTGAACGAAAACGCTTATGGACTATCAGGTGGACAACAACAACGTCTCTGTATCGCCCGTTGCCTGGCAATCGAGCCGGACGTCATCTTGATGGACGAACCGACATCAGCCCTCGACCCGATTTCGACGTTAAAAGTTGAAGAATTGGTACAGGAATTAAAAAAAGATTACTCAATCATCATCGTAACGCATAACATGCAACAAGCAGCACGTGTCTCTGATAAAACAGCTTTCTTCTTGAACGGTGAAGTCGTTGAATTTGACCAAACGGATCGAATTTTCTCAAATCCGAGTGACAAACGGACAGAAGACTATATCTCAGGACGATTCGGATAACGAGGAGGAACTTTTCAATGGCAGCAAATCGGACGATTTTTGGTGAAAACCTGGCAGTACTCGATCAAAAAGTATTTTTGTTAGCAAGGAAGACGATGCAACAGATTGCGACGACAGCGGAAGCACTCGAAAAGTATGACCGTGAGATTGCGCTTAAAGTCATCGAAAACGACAGTGAACTCGATGCACTGGAACTCGAAATCAACGATGATGCGATTTTACTGATTGCGAAACAACAGCCGGTTGCTACGGACTTACGTCGTTTGATCACAGCAATCAAGATTGCAACCGACCTTGAGCGGATTGCCGATTACGCGGGAAATATCTCGAAAGCCGTTTTACGTGTCGAAACGTTCCCTTACGTGATTGATATCTCGTTGTTAAAAGAAGCGTTCGAAACATTACTCGATATGACGGAAACGGCGATTGTCGCGTATCGAGATGGCGATATTGAAAAAGCAAAGGCATTATCGGATCTCGATAACATCATTGATGACACGACGTATAAAGCATTGCGCCAATATATGCGGCATATGTCCTTACAGCCGATTGTCGTTGATGAAATCATGCAATTCACAAATATTTGCCGTTATATCGAACGGATGGGAGACCATTTGACGAATGTCGGTGAGCATTTGATTTATTTAGAAAAAGGAAAACACTATGATTTGAATAGCTAAGTACAGTAGGCTAGAGGGAGATCCTCAGCCTACTTTTTTTTGTAAAGGATTTTGAAACAAGTTTGTAGAATAAGAAAGAAGTGAATAAAGAGAAAGAGGTGATAGGTAATGCTTGAGAAAATCATAAAATTAAAAGAACAAGGGCTGACCATTAAACAAATTGCAGAAAAAGTGGAATCGACAGAAGGTAAGGTGAAATATGCCTGGAGTAAATACCGGAAGTCACTAACGGAAAATAAAGCAGTTTCAACGGAAACGACTGCAGTCACTAAACCTAAAAAGAAGAAGGCGGGCGTAACCGTGAGTGCTTCGAAACAAAATGAAATCGTACCTGCGTTGACAGCAATTCCTTCATTGGAACGAGATGCGTTTGGAATGGCGACTCATTATGAAGACGACATCATCCATGCGATCGTCCAATCCCCGACATCTGTCTATGTCTATTGGGAATTGTCTGAATTGTCTCGAAAGATGCTTGAGACACACTACCACGCATCATTTGATTCATTCCGAAAAGAAATGCGGATCATTGATGTGACGTTACGCGATTATGAAAAAGGTGAAGCGAATCGTTCGTATCAATTTGAATTGCCGGAAATGACGAATACATGGTTTGTCCGTCCGTTGATGCCGAACACTACATACATCATCGAATGGGGTATTCAAACAATCGACGGAGATTTTCTTCCTGTCCTCCGTTCAAAACCAATCGAGACACCACGAGACGAGCCTGTCGTCGACGGACGTTTTGCAGAGGTCGTCGCTCATTGGCAATACGGAGAACTAGAGCAACCCGAATGGGTCGAGGTATTACGTCCGTACTCCTATTTTGATCGGGTTCGCTAAAGATAACAGATAGAAAGCAGAAGGAGAGGAAGAACAGACATGCGCAAAGGTTATTTTTCATTAGTTTTACATGCCCATTTACCATATATCCGACATCAGGAAGCCCATCGTCTAGAAGAGAGATGGATGTACGAAGCCATCTCCGAAACGTATATTCCGCTATTGTGGGAAATCGACCGTTTGGAGCGTCCGCTTGGTTGGACAATCAGTATCTCGCCACCTGTCATTGAGATGTTAGCAGACTCACTCATCCAAGATCGTTATGTGGAGCACCTGGAAGATACGTTACGATTGATTGAACAGGAGTTACAACGCGATTTGGTGAACGAAGAACGTGATGCCTTGCTCTTTTATAAAGAACGTTACCACGACTTAAAAGTGACATTTGAGCACTGGGGACGGAACTTAAACAGTGCCTTCCGTCATTATAAAGAACAAGGGTATCTTGAGTTGATGACGTGTACCGCTACCCACGGGTTCAGTCCGCACATGTTGTCGGAACAAGCAGCACGATCTGAAATCCAAACAGGATTAAACTGTTTCGAACGCCATTACGGCTATCGTCCGACCGGTCTTTGGATGCCGGAATGTGCCTATACGCCAGGACTTGATAAAATCATGTACGAAGAAGGAATCCGGTATACGTTCGTTGACGAACATTCCATCCTGAATGCTGATCCTGCTCCAAAACACGGGATTGGTGCACCTGTTTATTCGCCGCATGGTGTTGCCTTGTTCCCGCGTGATCAAATCATCTCGGGCCGGATTTGGAGTTCAGTCATCGGTTACCCGGGTCATCCGGATTACCGTGAGTTTTATCGCGACCTTGCATATGACCGCGAATGGGATCAAATTGCTGAATTCATGCATCCGGAAGGGCTTCGTTACGATACAGGCTTAAAACTTCACCGGGTGACGGGCGAGTCGGATCAAAAAGAATATTATGTCCGTGATTGGGCTTGGAAACGGACAGATGTCCATGCAACCGATTTTGCGGAAGCGCTGGCCAACCATTTAGATGAGCAGAGCGGACAAGATTTTCCGCCGTTTCTCGTCACGGCACCATTCGATGCTGAGTTATTTGGACATTGGTGGTTCGAAGGTCCGGACTTCCTCGGGAAAACGATGGAACGATTCGGAGATTACGGAATCGAGTCGATTTCTCCGGCGATGTTTTTAGAACGTCACTTCCAGGACATCGAGACCGTTCACGTTTCGATGGGAACATGGGGACGCAAAGGTTATGCCGATGTCTGGATCAATGAACGGAACGATTGGATGATCCGTCACCTGCATCAGCTTGAAAAACGATTGGCAGGCGTCGTTGCCCGTAATCGTCATCAGGATGAATTGACGGTGAAAGCCAAACGTCAGTTGATTCGCGAATATCTGCTGGCCGTCTCGAGTGACTGGCCGTTTATTCTTGATGGACAGACGACGGCACAGTATGCAGCGAACCGGTTCCGTGAACATATTAAACGATTTGAAGAAACGGAACGTCGTCTCGATGCACAAGAACTGACGCTTGATTGGCTAGAAGAGCGGTATGCAGAATATCCGTTCCTCGCTGATACAGATATTGAACCGGATGTCTTCCTGACTCCGCATGATTACTATGTAGCGGTTCAACGTGAGGCATCGTGGAACAGTGAAGCCATTTTACTTGTGACGACTCAATACGATGATCCAAACCGTCCAGTTGCGGAATATGCGAAACGATTAGCTGCATCTGGTGAAAATGTTTACGTCATCACATCAGGAACGGCTGGTTATCAGCAGCAAGACGGCGTTCATGTCTATCAGGTCGGGGTCAATGGTTTACCGCTCGTTCAGACGTATAATCAATTGGCCGGCTTAAATCTGGCAGTCTTGCGTCAAGCACAGGCATTGAACAAAATCGTCGAGTTCCGACTTGTTCATAATTTTAATATGGAGACGGCTTCAGCGGCCCAATCCTTTGCTGAAATGAACGGATTACCACTTGTGAGCAATGTGTATGACTTAGAAAGTGAACGTTCTCCATCGGGAACAGGTGGACTTGTCGTAGCGATTAAGCGACTCGAAGGAGAAGCATTACGTCATTCGGACGTCATTTATCTCGAGCGAGAAGAAGCAAGAAACGGGATTGAACATGATTATCATGTTGCAAAAGAACTGCGTGCATTCCAGGTGGACCTTGAAAATCCATACCAGCATGTAACGAATCCGAAAAAGAACGGATGAACAGTTGCAATTCACTTCCTTTCTTGGTACGATACTTGAGTATGCTTAACCTTATGTAAAGCAAAAACACTTGATACATCGAGAGCTAGATAGGAGGGAATCCCATGCGCGTTAAAATTACTTTGGCTTGCACTGAAACTGGTGACCGTACTTATATCACTAAGAAGAACAAGCGTAACAACCCAGAGCGTCTTGAGTTGAAGAAATACAACCCACGTCTCCGTAAGCACACACTTCACCGTGAAGTAAAATAATTGAGATGGAAGCCGTCACCTTGTGTGATGGCTTTTTTGTTGAATAAGGGGGCTTCGCAAGATGGGAAAACAGGAAATCCGGCAATTTATTACCGATCAGTTAAATCAGTTAGAACATCGTGAACAAAAAGAACAACAGATTTATGATCATCTGTTTGCATTACCGGAGTGGAAAAATGCTCAATCCATTGCCATCACACTTTCATTTCGGAACGAATGTGCGACAGAGCCGATTATTTTAAAAGCTTGGCAACTTGGGAAACAGGTTGTCATTCCGAAAGTCATTCAACAGGATATGCGATTTTTTGAATATTTACCGACCAGTCCATTGATAGAAACAAAGATGGGTATTCGGGAACCGGATGATCAGGCGAAAGAGCAATCTTTGAGTTCAGTTGATCTTTGTCTTGTTCCGGGAAGAGCTTTCACACGTCAAGGTTACCGTGTAGGATGGGGAGGCGGTTTTTATGATCGGGTATTAGCTGATTACCATGGGCATACCGTAGCGATTGCTTTTAACCGTCAGCTGGTCCCTGCTTTCGAAGTGGAACCATTCGATCAACCGGTCCAGCGAATCGTAACCGAGTCTGGGGTCGTTGTATGTCAGTAATCTACGGTATTCTATTTTGTTTTTTGCTCGGCTACATCGGATACCGGATGCGTTTGCTGACAATCAGCGGGAGTATCTGGACGGTTGTCGTCGGGGCACTTGTTCTTTCCGGCTTCGGTTACTCCGGACTTCTGATGTTGTTGCTCTTTTTTGGCAGTTCCAGTTTGTTGTCGAAACTTGGGAAACGTAGAAAACAGTCGGTGAATCAAATCGTCGAAAAAGACGGACCGCGTGACGGTTGGCAGGTTCTTGCGAACGGCGGTGTCGCAGCGGTGGCTTCCGTGGGATTCGTTTGGACAGAACAAACGTCTTTCCTCATTTTATTTTTGATTTTGCTCGCTGCGTCAAATGCCGACACATGGGCTTCTGAAATTGGTCCCTTGTCTAAAAAGGATCCCTTTCTCTTGACGGGACGTCGTGTACCGGCTGGAACGAGCGGCGCAATTTCAATACTCGGGACATCAGCGACGATCGTCGGGGCGCTGTTCATTGCGACAGCGGGGGATTTATTGTTCGATTTGTCGACGAACACTTGGCTGTTAGTGACGACAGGCGGCATCCTCGGGAGTTTGTTCGATACATTGTTCGGCGGGACGATCCAGCGGAAATTTCGATGTGTCGTTTGTCTTAAAGAAACGGAAAAACGTAGCCATCATAATCAACCGACCCTTTATGTAAAAGGGTGGAAATGGCTCGGGAATGACGGAGTGAACTTTTTATCGAGTATGTTAGCCGGAATGATTGGTTTTATTGTGCATCGAATGTGGTAAGTGGAAATGGAAGATGTCACTTTTCCTTATGTTAGGATATTATTGACACAAATTAGACAAGATGTGAACGGTTTCATGAACACTCATACTTTGTGAAAGATGTTACAATCTATTTGTGAGATATTTAACAAACTTTTAAATTACCTATCAGAAGGGTGGATATAAAGGATGGAATTACATGCGAAAGTGACACGTGTAGCGTTAATTGGTGCGGGGGCTGTCGGTTCAAGCTTTGCGTATCAGATGTCAACAGCGGGATTGTGTGAAGAATTGGTCATCATCGACGTCAATAAAGCCAAAGCAGAGGGAGAGGCGATGGATTTAAATCACGGGACACCGTTCAGTTCTTCCCCGATGCGTATCTGGGCAGGGGATTACGCAGACTGTAAAGATGCGGAAGTGATTGTCATCACGGCGGGCGCGCCACAAAAACCGGGTGAAACCCGACTCGATCTTGTCGCTAAAAATGCGTTGATCATGAAAGAAATGGTGCGTCAAATCATGGAATCCGGTTTTGACGGCATCATCGTCGTTGCCTCTAATCCGGTTGACATCATGGCCCATCTGGCATGGAAATATTCCGGTCTTCCAAAATCCCGTGTTTTTGGATCAGGTACGGTCCTTGATACGGCACGTTTACGCCAAATGCTCGGTGAATACTTCCATATCGATTCCCGTAACGCACATGCTTACATTCTAGGGGAGCACGGAGACACCGAATTTGCAGCCTGGAGCAATTCACGGATATATGGTAAAACGATCGATGAATTGTTAGCGGAAGATGATCGATACTCTCAAGCCGACCTTGATCAAATTTATATCAATGTCCGGGATGCAGCGTATCACATCATCGAACGAAAAGGTGCGACGTATTATGCGATTGGTCTTGGGCTTGTTCGAATCGTCCGGGCGATTCTTGGGAACGAGAACTGCTTATTGACGGTCGGGGCACATGTCGACGGACAATATGGAATGTCCGGTATCCACATCGGCGTACCCGCAATCATCAACCGGCAAGGTGTTCGGGAAATCATCGAAGTTTCTTTAACGGAAGAAGAACTCAAAAAATTTCATCATTCAGCAGAAGTATTGCGTCAAACAATGGAACCTGTCCTCCGTTAATTTTGAGTTGATAGCGTCCTCTTCGATTCTGGATGTGCTTAAAGCAAAAAGGTCACTCTTTTTTGGTAAGTCGAAAAGGAGTGATCTTTTTGCGTGGAAAAAATCTCGATTAAACTAGGTTTTATTTTACTAGAAAAAGGTTATGTAAAGGGTAGAAGAGTTTTTCATATCATATTGTCTAATAGGAAAAACGCATAAAGGGGAGAAAGACAGTCATGTATACATTTCGGAAGTTAACGAAAGAAGATGCAGAACAGTATTGGAGTCTTCGGCTGGAAGGATTAAAAAATCATCCAGATGCGTTTGGTCATTCGTTTGATGATGAACAACAAACACCAATTCAAGATGTTAAAGAAGGACTCGAAGGCGATCCGGACTCTGATGAAGTGTGGCTCGGAATATTTGACGGCGAAAAGTTATTTGGGTTTGGACAAGTCAAGCCGTACGAATTATCGCGCGAGTCGCATAAAGCGATGATTTCTGGTGTGTATGTGTCGCCGGATTACCGTGGCGGGACAGGTCGCGCCCTAATGGAAGCACTGATCGAAGAAGCAAAACAACTTCCGGATGTCGAACAAGTCATCCTGGCGGTGCTTTCCGGCAATGAGGCCGCCCAGAACCTTTATGAGTCACTAGGCTTTGAAGTATATGGCGAAGATCCGGATTCCGTTAAATTGGAAGACGGAACATATCGCGATGATATTTGGATGAAGAAATACGTCTAATGGATGATGGATTACCTCATCTGTGTTGTAGATTCGAATGCAAGAATTGACGTGTGAAAAGTCGTAGAATCAATGTAAATTGAATCTACGACTTTTTTTATTCGGCAGAAAGGCAATCGAAGCAGTGAATGATTACCCGGCTGTTCCATCTTTTGGTATCATATAGAGGAAAAAGCATTCGAAAAAAGGAGTGAAACAAATGCAGGCAGTTGTTCAGACGATTCGTGACTTAGTGGAGATTCCTAGTCCGACGGGATTTACCGTTCAAGCACTTACATATGTAGAAAACCGGTTTAAAGAAGAAGGGATTACGTATAAAAAATTAGAAAAAGGGGCTTTGCTTGCCATGTTGCCGGGTGAGTCGTCGCGGATTCGACTACTGACAGCACATGTCGACACGTTAGGAGCGATGGTCAAGGAAATCTTACCAACCGGTCGTCTCAGTTTATCGCAGCTTGGCGGCTATGCATGGACAGCAATCGAGGGAGAAAACTGTTTAGTCCATAAAATGGACGGACAAACCATTTCCGGAACCATTGTCTTTCATCATTCAAGTGTCCACACGTCGCGTGTGACGAATACGGAAGAACGGAGTGCGGCGAATATCGAGGTCCGACTCGACATTCGGTCAACGACGGCAGAAGAAACACGTGTTGCCGGAATTGAAGTAGGTGACGTCGTGACGTTTGATCCGCGGTTCGTTCATACGGAAACGGGATTCGTAAAATCACGTCACCTCGATGACAAAGCATCCGTTGCGTTATTGTTAGAGCTCGTCAAAAAATGGAAAACCCTCATGTTACCACATCCTGTTCATATCCTTATCTCCAATTATGAAGAAGTGGGCTTTGGAGGGAATGCCGGTTTTTCAGAAGAGGTTGCGGAATATATTGCAGTCGACATGGGAGCACTCGGAGAAGGGCAACATTCGGATGAGTATACGGTCTCGATTTGCGCAAAAGATGGTTCAGGTCCGTATGATCTTGCGTTGCGCCATCAGTTCACACGTTTAGCTCAACAGCATACGATTCCATACAAAGTGGATATCTATCCATATTACAGCTCGGATGCTTCAGCTGCCGTCCATGCCGGGCATGACGTCCGACACGGATTACTCGGTCCCGGGATTGAATCGAGTCATTCTTACGAACGGACACACGAGACATCACTTCAAGCCACATACGATTTACTCGATGCGTTTGTAAAGGAGCCGATGAACGATGAAAACACTTTATGATGTCCAGCAATTGCTCAAATCTTACGGAACGATTGTTTACCTCGGTGACCGGGAATCTGATATTGCGATGATGATGCTTGAACTGGATGAACTGGAGCAGGCAGGTGTACTGGAGAAAAAACAGTATGATTCTGCAAAAGTGATTTTAGCATACGAGTTACAGCAATCAAGAAAATCATGAAAAGTTTGTGCAACCCTTTGCACAAACAGATGAATCAGCTAAAATAAAAAGGAAGAATCTTTTATCATGAGGGAGCTATGACGATGAAGTGGTTACTGGGTGTAGATATCGGTGGAACGACGGTCAAGATGGCGATTCTAGATTTACAAGGAATTATCGTAGAAAAATGGGAAATCGAAACGGTCATCTTAAATGATGGTGCACAAATTCCGGGAGACATTGCCCGTTCTTTCTTTGAAAAATGTCAGCAAAGCAACAAACGAGTCGAAGACTTTGTCGGGGCTGGAATCGGTGCACCGGGATTCATCGACTTCAACACAGGTGTCGTCGAAAAAGCGGTCAATATCGGTTGGAACAATTTTGAACTCGTCGGAGAGTTTGAACGTTTAACAGGATTGCCGGCTGTAATTGAGAACGATGCGAATGCGGCAGCGATCGGTGAAATGTGGAAAGGTGCCGGAAGTGGAGCGACGGAACTGCTTGCCGTTACACTAGGTACAGGTGTTGGTGGTGGTTTGATCACAAATGGACAAATCGTTCACGGAACGGTCGGTATGGCCGGTGAAATCGGGCATATCACGATGTTGCCGGAAGGTGGCGTATTGTGTGGTTGTGGCCGTAAAGGTTGTTTGGAAACAATTGCTTCCGCAACCGGTGTCGCTCGTCTTGGTCTTGAAAAACGAAAAGGACAGGTTACTTCTCTGAACGACATCAAAGCTGTTACGGCAAAAGATGTGTTTGAAGCTTATTCGCAAGGGGACGCCGTGGCAACGCAAGTTGTGGAAGAAGTGACTTTCCATCTTGGACTTGCTATTTCGAACTTGGCGAACAGTTTTAATCCTGAAATTATCGTGATCGGTGGTGGTGTTTCAAAAGCGGGCGATGCGCTGATGGCTCCGTTAAAGGAGTCCTTTGAACGATTCGCTCTGCCACGGGTTTTCGGATCAACGACCTTCAAAATCGCGGAACTGGGTAACGATGCCGGCGTCATTGGTTGTGCTTGGCTAGCAAAACAAATGTTTTTAAAAAAATAAATAACAGAAGTTTTTAAAAAAGGTTCGAATTATCGAATCTTTTTTTTGTTTACAAACGTAATAAAAGTATGTGATTGTTAAGTATCGACCGGATTCCGGTTGCATTTTTGTAAAAGTAAGCGTAAAATTTTCACGTGATACGGGTATAAATAGATAAGATATGTAAGTCGTGTAAAAGTTCGATTAAAAAGAGCACACGTATATTAGGAGGCAGGTTTTTATGCAGCAAGACTCAAGCATCTGGTCGCGTATGCGGCTAAAGGTGGGTCAAGGTGTGCGTAGCACGTATAAGGAGCATAAGCTCTTTTGGATTGCGACACTTTTGATTTGGTTAAAAACATATTTAGCGTATACGCTCTTTTTCAACGTGCCGGTCACCAATTCGGCACAAGCATTCATCCTACTGATTAATCCAATCAGTTCGGCACTGTTTATGTTTGGATTCAGTTTCTTCTTCCGTGGGAACGTTCAAAAATGGTTCATCTACGGGACGCTTGTTGTCGCGACACTCGTCCTGTATGCAGATATCATTTTCTTCCGTTTCTTCAATGATTACCTGACACTACCGGTTCTGTTCCAAACATCAAATGCAGAGACGGTTTCAGCGTCGCTCGGTTCACTTTTATCATGGGCGGATCTTCTGATTGTCGGTGACTTATTGATTCTTCCGTTTTTCTTACGGAAAATGGATATGTCGAAAAATATTGCTTCGCGTGGACGTGCGATTCTCGCTTTCGTCGCTGCGACGGCAGTTTTCCTAGGGAACTTGACACTTGCCGAAACAGAACGTCCGGAATTACTGACACGTGCGTTTGACCGCGAATTGCTCGTCAAAAATATCGGAACGTTTAACTTCCACATGTATGATGCGTTGATCCAATCTAAAACGTCAGCACAAAAAGCATTGGCAGACAGCTCAGAACTTTCTGAAGTTCAAAACTTTGCAGATTCGAAGTACGCTACACCAAATCCGGCGATGTTCGGTAAATACAAAGGTAAAAACGTGATTGTCGTCTCGTTTGAGTCGGCTCAATCGTTTGCTGTCGGTTTAAAAGCACCGAATGGTCAAGAAATCACACCGAACCTTAATAAACTGATTAAAGACTCGCACTATTGGGATAATTTCTATCACAATACAGGACAAGGTAAAACGTCAGACGCCGAGTTTATCTTGGAAAACTCAATTTATCCACTGGGTCGTGGATCAGCGTTCTTCACAAACGGAGAAAATGAATTCCGTGCGACACCTGAAATGTTAAAAGAAGACGGCTACTATTCAGCTGTTTTCCATGCAAACAATAAGTCATTCTGGAACCGGGATATCGTTTACAACAGTTTCGGAGTCGACCGTTTCTTCTCTGAAACAGATTACGACTTAGGTAATCCGGAAGATTTAACGGAGTGGGGATTACTGGACGACAAGTTCTTTGAGCAATCGTTACCGATGCTGAAAGATCTTCCGCGCCCATTCTACTCGAAATTCATTACGTTGACGAACCATTATCCATTCGAAATGCCGAAACCGGAAGATGAACTCGTACCACCACTTGAAACGAGTTCGACGACATTGAATCATTATGTTCAAGCACTCGCATATCAAGACATGGCACTCGGTAAGTTCATCGAAGGATTAAAGAAAGACGGCACATGGGATGATACAATCTTCATGCTGTACGGCGATCATTACGGAATCTCGACGAATCACAATGCTGCGATGGCGGAATTGTTGAAAAAAGACGAATTAACACCGTATGATGTTGCTCAATTGCAACGTGTACCGTTTGTCATCCACTTACCTGGACAAGACAAGGGTGTCAAACATGATGATGTCGCAAGTCAAATTGACATCAAGCCGACGTTGTTAAATCTGCTTGGTTACAATTTCAAGGATGAAGTATTGTTCGGAACGGATCTGTTCTCGAAAGAACACAAAGATTATGCGTTGTTCCGAGACGGTTCTGTTGTAACGGATAAGACAGTCTACACACAAGAGACATGTTATGACCGTAAAACCGGTGAAGAAGTCACAGATGAGAAAGACGGCGCGATCTGTAAAGAGTCCGTCAAACAATCTGAGAAAGAATTAGGTTTATCGGACAAAGTCATCTATGGTGATCTGTTACGTTTCTTACAAACTTCTAAATAATCGAAAAGACGGAAACGATATTTAATCGTTCCCGTCTTTTTTCGATAGTGGCTCGATTTTAAGACAGTGAGCAGCAGACAAAAGGTCAGCTTTCCGATGTGGAAAGCTGACCTTTTGTCTGTAACACATGATTATGACGGAATTCCGCCGAAAATCAATGTCGCAATACCAAACCAACCGAATAAGATTACAGTCAGTCCGGCAAATACGAGTGGAAACATTTGACGTTTCTTAAGTGAACGCAAGACGGCCCAAACACCGACGAGTGCAACGATAAAGAAAAGCCAACCGATTGGTTGATCCAAATGCATGACGTACTCCCCCTTAAAAATCACGTTATGAAGTTCACGAAGATTTCACTTAAATCTCACTTTTTAGTTTAGCCGACTGAGCGAATAAAGTCGAGAGGGGGGACGACGAACTTTCGACAATTTCGTGTATAGTAGAGAAGAATATCAACAAAGGAGTTTGATGAGATGGAAATCGTAAGTATTACTTCAGGTATGGCTTCAGAAAACGGCTACCTTCTTTTTAAAGAAGGAAAATGTTTAGTGATTGATCCGGGAACCGAAGATATGCGTTTTTTCGACGAAATTGAAAAGCGCGGAGCAAAGGTCGAAGCAATCCTTTTGACTCATGCCCATTTTGATCATATTGGTGGTGTGGATATGTTACGACGTTTTACGTCTGCACCTGCCTATATTCATCCGAAAGAAATGAAATGGTTGTCGAATCCGAATCTGAACGGATCCATCAAGTTCAATATGCCTCCCTTAAAGGTGAAACCTGCGGAACAATTGCTGACAAGTGGTCCGTTAGAAGTTGGACCATTCCAGTTTCATGTAATGGAAACACCGGGGCATTCACCGGGGAGTGTCACGTTTTATTTTAAAAAAGAGCAGGTCGCCTTTGCAGGTGATTTGATTTTCAAGCGCAGTGTCGGTCGAACCGATCTTGAAGGCGGCGATCAAGAAGTGCTGACGCGGTCCATTGATCGTGTCATTGCAGAGATTCCGCACGATACGACGTTTTATCCGGGACATGGACCGGAAACGACGTTACGTCAGGAAATCAAGCATAATCCATTTTTTTAAGGAAATATAAAAAAGTCCCTCGTCTTCATTTGAAGGCGAGGGACTTTTTTGTTCACATTTGGAAGTTGGACCAATACGTGAAGACGATAAAGAATACTGTTAAGTACGCTGCAAAAATGTAGACATACGTTTTTTCAGTTAGGCGAAGATAGCCTAATGCTGCAAAGAATACTGTTTGTGCCAAGAAGACAAAGCCCATAACTAAAAATGAATCCGTATGTTCACTTGAGCTAGCATCTCCACCTAGAGCGCCGATAAATGCCATGACTGCAATGATTCCAGTCCAAAATCCGAGTACGCGGTACATTCTCCCCATTCATATAACCCCCTAAATCCGACAGATAGTCAATATACGTACTTATTTTACCAAGCAAACAATCATCCGTCCATCATGTTCTAGTGTTTGTTAAGGAATAACTGTGAACAAAAGATGAAGTTTGAAAAAAACTTGTACAATAGTTGTACAAAAGGTGTACAAAACAAAAAAGGCATGGTATAGTTTCTGTAATGAGAAGCGTAGATTTTGAGAGGAGGAGCAATAATGGCGAATGAGTTGATATTTTTCACATATCCAAGCTGTACATCTTGTCGTAAAACGAAATCATGGTTAAAAGAGGAACATGTTGATGTAGAGGAACGTCATCTGTTCAGAAATGCTCCAACAGTAGACGAATTGATGGAATTGCTAAAACTTTCAACAGATGGAATCGAAAGTTTACTGGCAACACGCAGTCAGGCATTTAAAGATTTAGGAATTGATGTTGATGACATGAAATTAAGCGAACTGCTTCGTTTGATGAGTGACAATCCGAAACTGTTGCGTCGCCCAATCATTACTGACGGCAAACAACTTGTAATCGGATACGATAAACCAGGACTCGAGACACTTGCGAAACGTAAAAACCGAATTATTGCTCAAGTATCTTAAAGAAGCCGATTTGTTTCGGCTTCTTTTTTTTTGTACTTTTTCAATAAGGAGGTGTTGGGTTGAGAAAAGCGATCAGTCAGTTGATTCATCAATTTGAAGAAGTGGGTGCGACCGATGTCCACTTTATTCCGGGTGACCAGTCGGCACAAGTCATTTGTCGAGCGAATGGAGGGTTAAAAGAACAATCCTCGATATCGATTGAACAGTATCGGACGATTGTCAGTCACATCCGTTATGAAGCCAATTTAAAGGAGCAAAATGAACGAATCCCTCAAAGTGGTCTCTACTCTCTTGAGGAGAGCGGGATGCGTGTCGCCATCTTACCGAGTCGATATGGCGATGCCATGTCCTGGCGTTTTTATCGGGCAGTTGTTTCTGATGCGGTTGCGGCACGTTTGCTTGATCCCGAACATGATTTGGTCTGGCTGAAACAACAAACACATGGATGCATTATCATTTCCGGAACGACAGGGGCAGGCAAGACAACGATGCTTTACTCGTTAATGGCTTCGATGGAAGGGAAGCGAATCATCTCAGTCGAGGATCCGATTGAATGTAGCGTACCGGGGATTTTACAGCTGGAGTTAAATGCAAAGGCCGGTTTTGACGCAACTAGGTGCTTTGAAGAAATTCTCCGGGCCGATCCGGACTGGATTGCTTTTGGCGAAGTGAGAACAGCCGAAGCGGCACGTTTGACCATCAATGCGGCACTGAGTGGTCATGTCGTTTTGTTTACGTTGCATGCAGGATCAATTGAAGAGGCTTTGTTGCGATTAAGAACGTTAGGAGTAACGAATGAAGAATTGGCAGTGTGTAAAAAAATCATTCACTTGTACCGGGAGGAGGGTGACGTTCGCTGTATCGTCGAAAACTTACAAGCGCTAGTAAATGTCGGTTCTTAAATCGATTTCATCGTCTCTTGTCTAAAGGAATCTCGACAAAAGAGGCACTGGATATATTGGTCCGCTTCGAAGATCCGCTGCTCGTTCCGGTGATTCATGAGATTCAAGACCGACTGCAGCAAGGCAATCGACTCTCTTTTTCCCTTGAACCGTTAAAATTGCCGACAGCGTTACAACAATTACTTACAGTAGGAGATCAGACGGAACGTCCGTTGATGATTTTACGACAAGTCATTCGGTTACTTGAACTCGAAAGCCAGATGAAAAAGAAATTTTGGAAGATGGCCCGTTATCCGATTGTCTTGGCAGCCAGTCTGTTGCTACTGTTCATGTTTTATGCCCTTTATGTGTTTCCTTCCTTATTGGAGATGTCGAATCCGGCTACCTTACCGCCATTCGTCCGCCCCTTCCTTCATCCTTCAGCAAAGTACGTTATGGCGTTTGCCCCTGTCACGATGGTGACGGGACTTGTGCTCCTGATTCGACATATCCCAATGAAACGGCTGCTCCGTATGAAGATGATTCAAAAAATGCTGCGTTTGTATTACAGCTATTTGTTTACAATCGAGGTCGGCTCCTTCATTGATGCCGGATTTTCATTGGAAGAAGCTTTTCATGCTTTGGAACAAGGACAAACCGGTAAAAAGAAACAGATGTATCAAATGTTGCATCACCGTCAAAAAAGTGGTCAACCGTTATCGGAAGCGATGCAGGATGAAAACATCATTGATGTTGAAACTGTCGGGTTGGTTCATATTGCACGGGAAAGTGGCGACTTAGGTCCTTTATTATTGGAGCAAGCTGCATTATTGCATGAATCGATTGAGGAAGAAGTCGAAAAGAAGCTGTTATTGATTGAACCGGCGTTGTACGGAGGATTAACCGTGATGACAGGCACACTATTCTTAATTCTCTACTATCCGATCCAACTTGCTATTCAGCAACTTCCATTTTAAAGAGACGAGGAGTCGATCAAATGAAACGATTTATTCAAAATCAACGCGGATTTACTTTGCTCGAAATGGCAGCCGTCCTGCTGATCATTTCCTTGCTTTTACTCGTATTGATTCCGACGATGACGAGCGGGAAAGATCAGGCGAAAGGAGTCAGTTGCGAAGCGAACATCCGTGTCATCCGTTCCGAGGTAAATCTTTATTACGCTAAAGAGAAAAAATATCCGGAATCACTGCAAACCATCAATCGCGGAACAGCGGAAAAGCCAAACGAGCTTGCTTGCGATCAGGAGACCTATACGTATGATGCGAAGACTGGAGAACTTACGAAAGCTAAATGACGGATTTACATTAATTGAAATGACCGTTGTACTGGTGATGATCGGATGTCTTTTCATGTTTTTATTGCCAACTGTCATCGACCGGCGACCGGCCTTATATATGCTGGAACAAGACATTGCAATCCTTGAACAGGATTTTCAGACCCTTCGATTGATTCAATATTCTAAAACGAGTGACCAAAATCAGATGCAGCTCCGCTGGAAAAATGACGGGAAAGGATATTTCGTCATGGCGAACGATCGACTGTTATGGCAACGGACATTTCAACCTGGGCATTCCTGTGTCGTGCCTTCGAACGGACGAATTATTTACTTTAAAAGTTATCATTCGACGTATGCGTCGACCTGGGTCTGTCAATCGACGACACAAGCTTTTGAAATTAAATTTTTACTCGGTAATTATCAGATGGTGATTCAAAAAGTGAGGTGAACACCGTGGAGAGTAAAATCATTCAGCAACAGGGATTCACACTTCTTGAAGTCGTTTTATCAATGGTTGCCATCTCCTTTTTCCTGATGTTTGCGATAGATCCTCTGTTGTCTTTTCATAAGCAAAAAAATCAATTGACGGTCGAAGCGCATCGCCTTGATCAAATGGCGTCGGATCAAATCGCAGAAAGAAGAACAGGATACGATATTAAGGAAGGGATGTGGTGTAGTGAAGGGCTCTGTTTGGCGAGCTCAATCCGGAACGACACTCCTCGAAATTTCATTGGTCCTTTGGCTGAGCCCGCTGCTATTGATTAGTCTGATTGCGATAACACAAATCGTCAGTACCGGGCATCAGGAACAGCGGATGGAGGAAGAGTTATTTTTTCATACGATTGAACGACTGATGTGGCGGAGTATTTCGTGTGAAAAAAATGGAGATGAAGTTCGCGGAGTAGATGTCGATCCGGAAGAGGATCCGATCAAATGGCGACTCGTCCGTGTACAAAATCAAATCCGATTAAAAAAAGAATTTGGAGGCGAACTGACGTATGCCCACGATGTAACGCATTACCAAGTCCGGCAGGAAGGACAGACTCTCATTTTCGAACTCAATCAGCGTCAACGAACCGTTCAGTGCAAGAAGGTGGGTTCATCCTGATTCAAACCTTGTTGTTGCTGCTTGGAATAGGAGTGGCCATCTTGTTGGGTTGTCATCAGATGGATGAAGCGGTGAAGCAGGTTCAGTTGGAGAAAGAAGCGTTACAACTCGAGTCACTCATACGAGCCGCAGCAAGTGACTGCCGTCAAGATGAAACCGTTCAGTATCCGATTGGCCAAGTTATCTGTACACGGACAGATAAAGGCTTTAAAATAGAAGCGATACTAGAGAATGGACAGAGAATCGAGGCGGTTGTTTCGAATGGATAAGGTTTATTTGATTGGTTTTATGGGAACTGGTAAAACAGCGATTGGACGTCATCTTCAGACACGTTACGATGTCGAGGAACTGGATGAACGCTTCGTCCAGGAACACGGTTCGATTACGGATTTCTTTGCAAAATACGGCGAAACAGGATTTCGGGATCGGGAAGTCGAATTATTACGAGGTAGTGAAGCGGAAATCGTCGTCACGGGAGGCGGAATCATCGAGCGTTTGGAAAACCGGACGTTCATGAAAGAAACCGGAATCGTCATCTGGATTGATACGCCGTTCCATCTGGTCTGGAACCGAATCAAGACAGACCCATCCCGTCCGCTTGTCAAATCGCGGACGACAGTTGAAAAGTTGTTTCGGAGACGCCGGCCAATCTATGCGCGGTTGGCAGATATCCGCGTGGATGGTAAGAAGTCCGTCCGGGAACTAGCAAAAGAAATTGAAACGATACTGGAGGAGAACGTATGATTTGGATCAATCTCGGGATTATTGTCTTAGCCATCATCGGTCTGGTGATTTATGGGTTAAGCTTATACAAAAAGAAGATTTCAAAAGATGTGACAGTGATGAAGCAACTACTGGAGCGTTTTTCCATTCGTCAACAAACATTGCAGACGGGTATTGACCATACGACGAGCCGGATCGATCAAATTAAAGGAAACATTGATCATTTGGTCGCGGAAGGAAAACGAGTCGAGCAAGGAGGACGTCAACTCATTGCTGAAGGGCAACGTCTTAAAACAGAAGTTGAACATACTGCCGGACTCAAACCATTTTGAAATGGCTTTCATCGGCTGAATATGAAACAATAGGAGAGAAGGGACTTTGTCCTTTCTCTCTTTCCTTTTGTTCAATTTCCGAATAAACCTAGAATAAAAGATTCGAAATTGGTAGAATGTAATTGAAAGTTGAACAATAAAGAGAAAAGGAATTGAAAATGTTCGTAATTAGGGGGAAAAGTATGAGTCAGACGACATTGAAGAGAACGCCATTGTTCGACATCATTGCACCAACGGGGAAAATGGTCGATTTTGCAGGGTTTGAAATGCCAGTTCTGTTTTCATCCATCAAGGAAGAGCATACAGCGGTACGGGAACGTGTCGGGATGTTTGATGTATCCCATATGGGCGAGTTATTTGTTTCCGGATCAGATGCGTTAGCGTTTTTGCAACAGACGCTGTCGAATGATATCTCGAAGATTGCGATCGGACAGGCTCAATACAACGTCTTATGTCAAGAAGACGGCGGGACAGTAGACGATTTGTTGGTATATCGTTTGGACGAACAGGATTACCTGCTCGTCGTCAATGCATCCAACATCGAGAAAGATGAAGCACACTTACGTCAGTATCTGACGGGGGACGTGTTGCTTGAAAATCAATCGAATGCCTACGGTCAAATTGCCGTTCAAGGTCCAAAAGCTGTTGAAGTGTTGCAGGAACTGACGGCACTCAAGCTGGAAGACATCAAATTTTTCCGCTTTGCGCAAGGAGAAATGGCTGGAGTCGAGATGCTGGTATCACGCAGCGGTTATACAGGGGAAGACGGCTTCGAATTGTATATGCCGTCAGCAGACGCATCAGCGGTCTGGAATGCTTTATTGGAAGCGGATGTCGTACCATGCGGGCTGGGTGCCCGGGATACGTTACGATTTGAAGCGTGCCTGCCGTTATACGGACACGAGTTATCGGCGACGATTTCACCGATTGAAGCAGGGATGGGATTTGCCGTCAAACCGCAAGTGAAGTCATTTGTCGGATCGGAAGCCTTATTGAAACAGAAAGAAGACGGACCGCGCCGTCAATTAATCGGTCTTGAACTGACGGATAAAGGGATCGCTCGTCAAGATGCTCCTGTTTTGGTAAACGGGGAAACTGTCGGATTCGTTACGACAGGTACATTACCGCCGACAATCGGTAAAGCCATTGCGTTAGCACTTGTGCCGACGCAATATGCGACCGAGGAAACATTTGAAATCGAAGTACGCGGAAAAAAACTGGCAGCAAAACGAATTGATACGCCATTCTATCGCCGGAGCAAATAAGGGGGACATAAAAGATGGATTTTCGTTATTTACCGATGACGCAAGAAGATGAAAAAGAAATGTTACAGACGATTGGTGCAGACTCGATTGAAGACCTGCTTGCCGATATTCCGGCAAGTGTACGCGACCAAGGGACGTTGGAAGAAGTGGGCATTCCGCTACCGGAAACTGACTTGATTCGAACGCTCTCGAAACTTGCCGATCAAAACATGAATACGAAGCAGTATCCGTCGTTCCTCGGTGCCGGCATTTATGACCACTATGCACCGGCTGTAGTGAATCATATGTTACTCCGGTCTGAGTTCTACACGGCGTACACGCCGTATCAGCCTGAAATTTCCCAGGGGGAGCTGCAGGCAATCTTTGAGTACCAAACGATGATTTGTGAACTGACGGGAATGGATGTCGCGAACTCTTCCATGTACGACGGGATCACCGCACTGGCTGAAGCGGCGATACTTGCCTGTGCCCACAAGAAGAAAAAAACAATCGTTCTCTCGGATGGCGTCCATCCGGAAGCGCGCGATGTCGTACGGACATATGCAAACGGTCCCGGACTTGAAGTCGAGACACTACCGCTCGTGAATGGGGAAACGGCGATTGCGAACCTGGATGCACTGGATGATGTCGCCTGCGTCATCGTACAGTATCCGAACTTCTATGGACGTGTCGAAGACTTACAGGCACTGGCCGACGCGACACATGCGAAAGGCGGTCTATTCATTGTCTCGGCCAATCCGCTTGCGCTCGGTTTGTTAGAGGCGCCCGGTAAGCTCGGCGCCGACATTACGATCGGGGACTGCCAACCGTTCGGCATTCCACAGAGCTTTGGTGGACCGACGTGTGGATACTTCACGACGACAAAAGCCTTGATGCGAAAAATTCCGGGACGTCTTGTCGGTCAGACAGTCGATGAAGACGGAAAACGCGGGTTCGTCCTGACGTTACAAGCACGTGAACAACACATCCGTCGTGATAAAGCGACTTCGAATATCTGTTCGAACCAGGCATTAAACGCTTTGGCTGCATCCATCGCAATGAGTGCACTCGGGAAACGCGGAATCCGTGAACTGGCAACCCGTAATCTTCAGACAGCATATGCGTTGAAAAAGTCATTAGTAAAAGCAGGGTTCCACATCGTGGACGACGGTCCGAGCTTCAATGAATTTGTCGTTGAACTGCCGATCGATGCGACAGAAGCGAGCAAACAGTTATTAAAAGCCGAAATCATCGGTGGACTGCCGCTTGGTACGTTTGATGAAAGCCGGAGCAACCAAATGCTCGTTTGTGCGACTGAACTACGGACAAAAGAAGAATTGGATCAATTCGTGACTGCGTTAGGAGGACTGACTCATGCATAAAACTAGTGAACAGACATTGATTTTTGAAATTTCAAAAGCCGGTCGTGTCGCCTACAGTTTACCGCTTCCGACGGTTGACGAAGTAGCGGCGGAAGAATTGTTGCCTGCGCATTTGTTACGCCAAGAGGATGTGGAGTTGCCGGAAGTATCGGAACTGGATCTTGTCCGTCACTATACGGCCCTTTCGAACCGAAATCACGGAGTCGATTCCGGTTTTTATCCGCTTGGTTCCTGTACGATGAAATACAATCCGAAAATCAATGAAGATATGGCGCGTCTCCCGGGATTTGCCCATATCCACCCGTTGCAACCGGTTGAGAGCGTACAAGGTGCTCTTGGGCTGATGTACGACTTACAAGAGAAACTTGCGGTCATTACTGGTATGGATGAAGTAACGTTACAACCGGCAGCGGGAGCACACGGTGAGTGGACGGGGTTAATGTTAATCAAAGCGTATCATCATGCGCGGGGAGACTTTAAACGGACGAAGGTCCTGGTTCCAGACTCAGCCCACGGAACAAATCCGGCATCGGCATCTGTCGCCGGTTTTGATACGGTGACCGTCTTATCTGACGAGCGTGGATTAGTGGATTTAGCTGACTTAAAGAGTAAAGTCGGAGAAGACACGGCAGCATTGATGCTGACGAATCCGAATACACTCGGCTTGTTCGAATCGGATATCGTGGAGATTGCGAAAGCGGTCCACGAAGCCGGCGGGAAGCTGTATTACGATGGCGCGAACTCAAACGCGATTATGGGAATTGCACGTCCGGGAGATATGGGCTTTGATGTCGTCCACTTGAATCTCCATAAGACGTTTACGGGTCCTCACGGAGGCGGCGGTCCGGGTTCAGGTCCGGTCGGTGTCAAACAAGACTTGATTCCGTATCTGCCAAAACCGATCGTTGCCAAAACAGCGGATGGTTTTGTCCTCGATTACGATCGTCCGGAATCAATCGGCCGCGTCAAACCGTTTTATGGAAACTTCGGCATCAACGTCCGGGCCTACAGTTATATCCGGACGATGGGAGGCGCAGGGCTTGCCCGCGTTTCAAAAGAAGCCGTCTTGAATGCCAATTACATGCTGGCACGTCTGAAGGGCGCATATGATGCCCCTTATGATGTCTATTGCAAACACGAGTTTGTTTTATCGGGACGCCGTCAAAAAGCACTTGGTGTACGGACGCTCGATATCGCCAAACGTCTGCTTGACTTTGGATACCATCCACCGACGATTTACTTCCCGTTGAATGTGGAAGAGTGTATCATGATCGAACCAACGGAAACAGAATCGAAGGAGACGCTTGATGCATTTTGTGATGCGATGCTCCAAATCGCCAAAGAAGTCGAAGAGACGCCGGACGTCGTCTTGAACGCACCGCATACGACGGTCGTCAAACGAATGGACGAGACATTGGCAGCACGTAAGCCGATTTTACGTTACCAGCCGAAACAAGAAGTTCACGTCTAAACAAAAAACCATCCCGCGTCTCTGTTGACGGGGATGGTTTTTTATTATGAAGTAAAAGGAATCAGCTACGTTTGACTTTTCCAGTCCATTGCTTGAATCCGCCTTTGAGTTGATACAAGTTCGTATAACCGGCTTTTTTTAAGACTTTGGCCGCTTGTGATGAACGCATGTTGCCTTGGCAGTATAAATAAATCGGCATGTCCTTACGTAATTCTTTAGAACGCATTTTCATCTGACTGACCGGTATGTTACGCGCTCCGATGATGTGACCACCTTTGAATTCTTGTGTCTCGCGGACATCCACAATTTGTGCTTTCCGGTAGTTTGCCCGGAATTCATCTTGTGAGAGCTTCGTGATTCCTTTCACCGGCATGAAGCGCCATACGATATAAGCAATCAAGGCTACCCATAAGACGATCGTGATGATTGTACTGATTTCCATATCTAAGTTCCAACCCCTTCGTTCATATAACATCTTTACCATTATAGTAAACGAAATCGATTTCGGCAATCGACTCGTCGTTGCGCAGGATAGAAAGGGTCTGATACACTAATACGGAAACGTTTCTGGGGGTGTTCACTTGATCAGAGAGTGGCAAGTATTGACGACGGAAAGAATGGAACCGGCATTAAATATGGCGATTGACGAAGCCTTAATCGGTTTTGTCGGTCGCGGCGAAGTGGCGCCGACGCTTCGTTTTTATTCGTGGGAACCAAGAGGATTAAGTGTCGGTCATTTTCAACGGGCGACAAACGATATTGATCGAAAACGGATTGAAGCACTGGGTATTCCGATCGTTCGTCGGATGACCGGGGGACGAGCTGTCTTACATGCAGATGAATTGACATACAGCGTGATTCTTCCTGAACAGATGGAAGGCGTCCCGAAAACCGTCATTGAAAGTTACCGGATGCTGACAGAAGGAATCCGTAAGGGGTATCATCATTTAGGTATTCCTGTTGAATTTTCGGTACCGATGACAGAAGAAGAAAAGGAAGAATTGCGAAAACCGAAGTCTGCCGTCTGTTTTGATGCCGCATCGTACTACGAACTTGCGGTCGGAAAACGGAAAGTGGCCGGAAGTGCACAAGTTCGTCATCAAGGCGTCGTGTTGCAACATGGTTCTGTGCCGCTGTCTGTCGATGAAGGGGAATTGTTTGATTGTTTTATGTATGAAGACGAAACAATGCGTGAACGGATGAAAGCACGATTTTCCGGAAAAGCGGTTGCCTTGAATGAGCTTGCAGGACGTTCTGTCTCATTCGATGAAGTCCGTGTCGCATTTTTAAAAGGGTTTGAAGATGCACTTCAATTGACCTTCACACCTCTAGAGTTCACAGCGCATCAATGGCAGGAAATTGAGCGGTTGGCAGAGAAGTACCGTAGTGAAGAATGGAACTGGAAGCGCTAAAGAGATGGATTGGAAGGTGATGTCGTGCCGACTCCGAGCATGGAAGATTATTTAGAACAAATCTATATTTTGATTGAAGAAAAAGGATATGCCCGTGTATCCGATATTGCAGAACTGTTAGGTGTTCATCCATCGTCTGTGACAAAGATGGTGCAGAAGTTGGACCGGGAAGAATACCTCGTGTATGAAAAATACCGCGGATTGATGTTGACGGCAAAAGGACGGAAAATCGGAAAACGTCTTGTCGAACGTCATGCGTTGTTAGAAGATTTTCTGCGTCTCGTCGGAGTGGATGAATCTTTGATTTACAAAGATGTTGAAGGGATCGAGCATCATATCAGTATTGAAGCACTCGATAAAATCAACGGGATGATTCAGTTTTTTGCCGAACGTCCAGAATTACAAGCAGAATTTCAAAAACATCAGCAAGTACACCCAGAAGAATGAGTGTACTTGTTTTTTTTATCTCATTTACCTTAAAAGACGAACGATTTATAATGAAATATCGTTATAGTACGGTTAATTGGGGTCGGATATGCTATACTGACCGTGAAATCATCGAAGGGGGTGACGGATGGGTATCCATCCGGTTATGGAAATCGTGATTAAAGAAAAGTTAATATCGGAGTCAGAGCTTGCGTTAAAAGTAAAAGAGCTTGCCGCTGCAATCGAACGTGATGCGGCAGGACGCCAAATTGTTTTAGTCGTCGTATTGAAAGGTTCGATGGTGTTTGCTGCCGATTTGATGCGCGAAATCAAAGGAAGTGTCCAAATCGATACAGTCGCCTGTTCTTCGTATGGCGCCAAAACGGTTTCGTCAGGACGCGTTCAGCTTAAAAAAGACCTGGACCTTGATGTCGAAGGGAAGTATGTTGTCGTCGTCGAGGATATCATCGATACCGGGCATACATTAAGTTTTTTATGTGAACACATGAAACTGCATAAACCGGGTGTCCTGAAGATTTGTACGTTACTCGACAAGCCTGCACGACGGGAAGTGCCGTTAGACGCAGATTATGTCGGATTTGAGATTCCTGATTATTTTGTAGTCGGTTATGGAATTGACTGTGCAGAAGAATACCGGAACCTGCCATACGTTGGTTGGGTCGAGACGGAGTGAACTACTCACCACTTATTTGCTGCGCAAATTGAAGCGGGCGCTTCTTGGGAAGACCGTACTTTTACTAGCTACGATTATTTACCAAGCTCATCGGGTGGTTCCCACCCTGAGACGCTTAGAGGTGGGGAATTCTCGCTAAATTTAGTTAAAAAAACAGTAGCTGTGTGGCCTCATCGGCACACAGCTACTGTTGATGTGTTTAAAAAGCACGTTTTTTCTTTTTGCCTTTTTTCCCTTCAATGACAGTCAAATGTGGTGCTTTTGATCGGTCGCGAAGGGGACGGACTTTATTAGAAGTGGCCGTTTTTGTCGTTTTAACCGGTTTCTTCTTAATATCTGTCCGACGGGGAGGAGGATTGTTCTTGGCATGCATTTTTTTAGACTGAGCAACAGATTTCCGATATTGTGAGTTCGTACCGCTGCTGACGCTGTTTCGTGTTAAAAATTTAAACAGCAAGAAGATGATTCCAGCTGTAATCGCAAAAAACAGTAATTGTGAAAACAGACTACCGGGATCATTAGCTAGCTTATATCCAAAGCCGACGAACGCAAACAGTAACACGACAAGTGCGAATGTAGAGCCAATCCGTTGTCTAATCATATTATCACCCCTGTTATCAATTAACCAAGTGCATTCTCATGTAGGTTATGTTCCTGTTTTTCGAGTGCTTCAAACGCGTAAATCGCAACCTCGATTTGAGAATCATCCGGTTCTTTCGTCGTCAAGTACTGTAACCACAGGCCGGGTAAGGCGATGACGCGTAACCCTTTAATGTTTTGCGCTTTATTTGTTAATTGTAAAACTTCAAACGAAAGACCGATGACGACAGGCAATAACGCAATCCGACAAACGAGACGTAACCATAATGGATCAGTCGGTACGATTAAATAAACGAAAAATCCGACGATGACAGTGAAAATCAAGAAACTCGAACCACACCGGTAATGCAGGCGGCTGCTTGTCCGGACATTTTCGACCGTCAATGCCTGCCCGCTCTCGACACAGTTGATGACTTTATGTTCCGCACCATGATATTGAAACAGCCGTTTGACGAGTGGGGTCAAGGAAATCAGATAGAGATAACTGAACAGCAAGGTCAACTTGATTAAGGCTTCCAGCACGTTTTGAACCAAATGTCCGGATAACGCCGGGAAGTAGCTGAAAAGTGAGGCAAGAAAAGCAGGTAATAACGTGAATAACAATTTTCCGAAAAAGAACGACAAGACACCGAGTACGGCGACGCCGAGCCATTTCGTCAATTGTCCTTGGGAAGCATCTTCGGGCTCTTCTTCACCCGGTTTGACACCGTACCGGTCACTTGCAAAGTTCATATGACTTGCTCCGTTTGCTGAAGATTCGACCAAAGCGAACAGCCCGCGGATCAAAGGGATTTTTTTACCGACGGCGATCCGTGGTCGAATCGGTTTTTTTTGTTCAAACGTTTCGATCGTATCGTCATTTCGACGAATGGCTGAGACGGCATGTGTAGCATTTTGGAACATGACACCTTCGACGATGGCTTGTCCACCGACGGGCGCTTGAGCAGTTTTCATAGAGCAACGCATCCCATCTTCAAATAAAATATCGTGTACCGTTATTTTACTCGATTTAGGGAAAAAACACTATGCTCAGCTGTCGATGCCGGTCGAAAATTTAGGAGACGGAAAACGACTTATGATACAATGACAAAGACAATCTGGAGGTGATGAAATGCGGATATTAGTCTTGAATGGACCGAACTTGAATTTGCTTGGGACACGGGAACCGGATACATATGGGGCGCAAACTTTATCGGATTTGGAAGGTCTGATCAAAACTCGTTTTAAGGACATTGATTTTCAATTTGCCCAGTCGAACCATGAGGGGGAATTGATCGATTATTTACATGGAGCACGCGGATATGACGGGATCGTCTTGAATGCGGCGGCTTACACGCATACGAGTATTGCGTTGCGTGATGCGATTGCGGCAATTGACGTACCGACGATTGAAGTTCATTTATCAAACGTTCATGCACGTGAAGCATTTCGGCATCATTCGATGCTTGCACCGGTTTGCCGAGGTGTCATCAGCGGCTTAGGGATGACGGGGTATCTGCTCGCGGTCGAGGCATTGATTCAACCGTCTACATAATAAAAGGGGGAAACAGACATGAAACATCGTATCGAAGCACTCCAAACGGCTCTCAAGGAACGTGATTTACCAGGTCTTCTCGTCACGAAGGCAGAAAATATCCGGTATATTTCTGGATTCACCGGTTCGAGTGGCGCATGTCTCGTGACGGCGGAACAAGCTTATTTTGTAACGGATTTCCGTTATACGGAACAAGCAGCTGACCAAGTAAAGGGAATGGAAATCGTTCAGATTGAACGATCGATTCCGGAAACGATGGGTGAATTGATGGCGGGGGCCCGTGTGCGTGCAGTCGGTGTCGAAAAAGATGCGATGACACTTGGCTCATTCGAAGCATTCGATCAGGCATCCGCTGTGGAATTGGTTCCGACGACAGGAATCGTTGAAAACCTACGCTTGATTAAGGATTCATCAGAGATTAAGATGATTAAGGAAGCGGTGGATTTAGCAGATGCGACGTTCCACCACATCTTGACGTATATTCAAGCTGGTCGGACAGAACTGGAAGTCTCGAACGAACTCGAATTCTTCATGCGTAAACAAGGTGCGACGTCTTCGTCATTCGATACGATTGTTGCATCTGGTTATCGTTCGGCGTTACCGCACGGTGTCGCCAGTTCGAAAGTGATTCAGTCAGGTGAACTCGTGACGCTTGATTTTGGTGCGCTTCTGAACGGATACGTCTCGGACATCACGCGTACTGTTGCTATCGGACCAATCAGTCCAGAGTTGCAGAAGATTTACGATACCGTCCTTCAAGCGCAACTCGCAGGCGTTGACGGATTACGTCCAGGAATCACGGGAATCGAAGCGGACGCGTTGACACGTGACATCATCAAGGATGCAGGATATGGGAAATATTTCGGTCATTCGACGGGTCATGGAATTGGGTTAGAAGTACATGAAGGACCAGGATTATCGTTCCGTTCTGAAACGAAACTGCAACCTGGTATGATTGTTACGGTTGAACCGGGAATTTACGTACCGCAAGTCGGAGGATGTCGGATTGAAGATGACGTCTTGATCACCGAATCAGGGCGTGAAATTCTTTCGTCTTCACCAAAAGAACTCATCACACTGTAAAAACGGCAAGATCAACATTTAGGAGGAACTTTTCATGGTATCAGTAAACGATTTAAAAACAGGACTTACAATTAAAACATCAGACGGAATGATTTGGCAGGTCCTTGAATTCCAACATGTTAAACCAGGTAAAGGTGCAGCATTCGTGCGGACAAAAATGCGTAACATCCGAAACGGAAACATTCAAGAAATGACATTCCGTGGTGGCGAACGTGTCGAACGTGCCCACATCGAACGGAACAAAATGCAATACCTTTATCCGATGGGTGAAACGTATGTCTTCATGGATACAGAATCATACGAGCAACTCGAATTGACAACGGTTCAAGTCGAAGCGGCACTCCCGTTCCTTCTTGAAAACATGGAAGTTCAAATTGCGATCTACAACGGCGAAGTCCTCGGAATCGAGCTTCCGAATACGATCGTCATGACAATTGTTGAGGCAGAGCCTGGTGTCAAAGGCGATACAGCATCAAACGTCAAGAAAAATGCAACAGTTGAGACGGGACATATCATCCATGTGCCACTCTTCATCGAAGCAGGAGAAAAAGTAACAGTTGATACACGTACTGGTGATTTCACAGGGCGTTACAACGGATAATCAAACTTTCGAAACGTCTATTCATCCTCGTCTTGGGTGGATAGGCGTTTTTTTCCTCTTGTCTTGACTTGCGTCCTTTGGTATGACCAGTTAATATTAGTATTTGAGTAGGCATTAGCACCTGGTATAATATTAAAGTATAATAATAAAGGTGAATGTTGAGATAGGGGATGAAGAAAAATGAAAATCGATCAGTTGAAGCAAGTACTCGAAATGTTGGACCAATCGAGTGTCAATGAACTTTCTCTTGAAACCGACACGTATAAGTTAAAATTAAAAAAACAAAATGATAACATCGTTGTTTCCCATCAAGCACCGGCTCCGGTGGCAGCACCAGCGCCGCAAGCTCCAGTAGCCGTCACGGAATCCGCAACGGAAGAACCAAATACCGAAGCAGATACGGTGACCATTAATGCATTGATGGTCGGAACGTTTTATTCACGTCCGAATCCGGACAAACCGTCTTTCGTCAAAGTCGGCGATCAAATCGAAGTCGGTCAAATTGTCTGTGTGCTAGAAGCAATGAAACTATTTAATAATCTGAACTCGGAAGTAGCCGGAACAGTCGTCGAAATTCTCGTCGCAGATGGAGACCTTGTTGAATTCGGACAACCGCTCTTCCGGATTCGTCCTTGAGCGGGGTGATGGCAATGGAAAAACTTTTAATAGCGAACAGAGGCGAGATTGCGGTCCGAATCATTCGAGCGGCAAAAGAACTCGGAATTCAGACGGTTGCTGTTTATTCGACTGCGGACCGTGATGCGCTGCATGTCCGTTTAGCAGATGAGGCATATTGTATCGGAGATGTCAGTTCGACTGCTTCCTACTTGAATGTCACGAATATCCTGGCTGTTGCGACCAATCGGAACGTCACGATGATCCATCCGGGCTACGGATTCCTGGCGGAGAATGTTGATTTTGCCGAGATGTGTGAAGCATGTGGCATCAAGTTCGTTGGACCGACATCAGCCGCCATCCGTCAGATGGGAATCAAGGATGTTGCGAAACAAACGATGATTGCCTGCGGTGTACCTGTCGTACCGGGTTCTGACGGGACGGTTACAGATGATGAAGCATTACAGTTAGCCGAAGAAATCGGCTACCCCGTCATCATCAAAGCGACTGCCGGCGGAGGTGGACGAGGCATTCGTGTCGCCCGTTCACAGGAAGAACTCGTGACCGGTCTGGATGAAACACGCCGTGAGGCGAAACAGGCATTCGGCAACAGCGAAGTGTATCTCGAACGCTTTATCGAAGAGTTCCGTCATGTCGAAGTCCAAGTACTTGCCGATCGTCACGGAAACGTGATTCATCTTGGGGAACGCGATTGTACCGTCCAACGACGGATGCAAAAATTGATTGAGGAAGCACCATCGCCGGCTGTTAGTCCTGAAACACGTTTGAAGATGGGGGAAGCGGCGGTCAAAGCGGCGAAGGCGATTGACTATACGGGAGCCGGGACGATCGAATTCATCTTTGTTGAAGAGACGGAAGAATTTTTCTTCATGGAAATGAATACGCGGATCCAGGTTGAACATCCGGTGACGGAAATGATTACGGGATTCGATCTCGTCCAGGCGCAGCTCCAAGTGGCGCTAGATCATCCATTGGCTGTTCAGCAACAGGATATTGAATTCCGTGGGCATTCGATTGAATGCCGGATCAATGCAGAAGATCCGGATCACGATTTCCGTCCGCACGCCGGACGAGTCACCCAATACGTTGCGCCAGGAGGAATGGGCGTCCGAATCGATAGCGCAGTGTATCCGGGATATATGATTCCCCCGTACTATGATTCAATGGTCGCAAAACTGATTGTTCATGCCGAAACACGTGAAGAAGCATGTGCGAAGATGGAGCGAGCACTGTCCGAGTTTTGGATCGAAGGTGTCAAAACGACGATTCCGTTCCATCAAAAAGTCTTGGCACATCCCGTATTCCGTCGTGGAACGTTTACGACGAAATTTACAGAGCGTGAACTAAAAGCAGAAATCGTGAAGTGATCGTGGGCGGGAGTCGATTGTATTTAACTCCCGTCTTTTTGCCGTTCTCTATGTTTTTTGAAAAAAGAATGTGCTAAACTAATTGATTGAGAACGATAAAAAAAGGAGCACGTAAAATCATGATGAAAAGACATATGGCGCGCGAACTTGCAGTACAGTCTTTGTTCCAAATGGAACTCTCGGATCTGTCTGCCCAAGAAGCCATTGAATTCGCAGTAGAAGGTAAAGAATATGATACGTTTGTTACACAATTGGTCGAGGGTGTCGAAGCCAATAAACCGGAAATTGATCAAAAGTTGCGTGCCGCGCTCGTGAACTGGTCATTTGAACGTCTTGGAAACATCGAACGGACGATTCTTCGTCTTGCGGTTTATGAACTGTTATTTGAAGCTAAAATTCCAGTCCGTGTAACGATCAATGAAGCGATTGAATTAACAAAAGCTTTTGCCGACGAAGAAGCAACAAAAATCGTCAACGGTGTGTTAGGAAAAGTAGCACAAGAGGTGGAACAAAACGGTTTGAAAGAAAATCCGCAAAGCAACTGAACTTAAACAGAGAAGTTTGATCAGGCAAAGAGTGAAGTGAATATTTTTTGGGGAGTGGACAAAATCATGGCAGTCGTAATCGATGGGAAACAAGTCGCACAATCGTATCGTTTGAAACTGAAAGAAGAAGTCGCACGTCTGAAAGAACAACGTATTCAACCGAAGCTGACCGTCATCTTAATTGGGGAAGATCCAGCCAGCCAATCGTATGTCCGTGGTAAAGAAAAAGCGGCACAAGAGATTGGGATGGATTCTGACTTGATTCGACTATCAGAAGAGACGAAGGAATCGGAATTGCTTCACTTGATCGAACGTTTAAATGCCGATGCAAGCGTACACGGTATTTTGGTTCAATTGCCTTTGCCAAAGCATATTGATGAGAGTAAGGTCATCTTCGCCATTTCACCGGAAAAAGATGTCGATGGATTTCATCCTGTCTCAGTCGGGAAAATGATGATTGGTGAACCGACCTTCTTGCCGTGTACACCGAACGGAATTCTTCACCTCGTCAAGGAAATGAACGTACCGATTGCCGGTCGCCATGTTGTTGTCGTCGGTCGAAGTCAAATTGTTGGAAAGCCGGTCGGCATGCTGTTCTTAAATGAATCGGCGACGGTGACGTATTGTCACTCGAAAACTGCTGATCTCGGTGCCATGACCCGTCAGGCGGACATTTTGATTGTCGCTGTCGGTGTACCAAAACTGATTACGGCCGACATGGTCAAACCGGATGCCGTTGTCATCGATGTCGGTGTCAACCGGGTAGACGGGAAGTTGGTCGGAGATGTCGAATTTGAAGCTGTGAAAGAGGTCGCCTCGATGATTACACCAGTTCCAGGTGGGGTCGGACCGATGACGATTACAATGTTGCTTCATAATACGATTGAGGCAGCGAAATGACGAATCCTCTTCAGGTTTCCGAACTCGTCCATTACGTGAAGCGGGAACTCGAGAATGACTCGTTGCTCCAACAAGTTCAGGTGGTGGGAGAAGTGTCGAACTTTAAACGACACTCTTCCGGTCACCTTTATTTTACGTTGAAAGACGAACAGTCGCGGATGAAAGCCGTTATGTTCGCCCGCGATGCCGGCCGTGTCAAAACGGACATCCGGGACGGTGCACGCGTCATCATAACGGCGCGGATTTCAGTATATGTCGCATCGGGTGAGATGCAACTCTACGTCGAACGGATGATGGAAGACGGCGTAGGCGCCCTCTACGAAGCCTATGTCCGATTGAAAGAGGATGTCGAAGCCCGAGGCTGGTTTGAGTCGGAACAGAAACTGCCGTTGCCGGCATTCCCGCAAAAAATCGGAATCGTGACATCACCGAAGGGGGCAGCCTTGCATGACATCGCGACGACGTTACGTCGGCGTTATCCGCAAGCCGCCATCGTCTTTGCACCTGTGCTGGTCCAGGGAAAAGACGCAGCACCCCAAATCGTCCGTGCCATTGAAGCAATGAATGAACATCAAGCGTGTGATGTGATGATTATCGGTCGGGGGGGCGGATCAATCGAGGAACTGTGGGCGTTCAACGAAATGTCGGTTGTGACGGCGATTCATCAGTCGCGGATTCCGATTGTGTCAGCGGTCGGTCATGAAACAGACTTTACGATTGCTGATTTTGTTGCTGATGTCCGGGCGGCGACACCAACAGCCGCGGCAGAACTCGTGACGCCTGAGGCAGTAGAACTCGAGAAGCGTCTCAATGAGCTGAATCGAAGATTGACACGACATTACGCTCAGTACATCAACGAACGTAAAGATCAAGTCAACCGGTTGGCAACAAGTTACGGATTGAAATCTCCTCGGGTCTTGTTAGGTTTAAAACAAGAACGGTTGGACCGGGCAGAGATGGGACTTCATCGAATCGGGAAGCAAGTGTTGCAGACGAAACAACAAGCGTTGACCGATCAGGTGAACCGTTTCGCACGGATCGCGATGCAAGAACGTCTGGCAGAACAAAAGCGCCAATTGATTCGGACACGAAAACAACTAGAACGGATTCACACCATTATTCGCTCGAAGCAGGATCGGCTCCATCAAATGATTGCCCGTCTCGACTCGGTCAGTCCGACGCAAGTCATGCTTCGTGGATATACATACGTCGAGCAGGATGGACGACTCGTCCGCTCCGTAGCAGAATTGTCAGATCAGACCTTCCGGGTTCAGTTTCATGACGGGAGTATCCTAGCGAAACGAGAGGATGAAGAAGATGGAAACAGAACAATCCTTTGAAGCAGCTTTAGAGCGGTTGGAAGAAATCGTCGAATTACTGGAAGCGGGTGAAGCACCGCTTGAACAAGCGATGAATTTGTACGAGGAAGGTGTCAAATTGACGGCACTCTGTCAAGGGAAACTGTCGACGGCAGAACAACGGTTGGATCAAATCTTGGAACAAGACGGCACGTTACGTGAAAAAGGGGGATCACAATGATTGTCTTAACAGAGTGGAAAACGCAAGTGGAACAAGCACTGGAAACATTCATGACTCGTCTAGAAGCACCAGAACGTCTACGGGAAGCCATGCGTTATTCGCTTGATGCAGGCGGAAAGCGTGTCCGGCCAGCATTGATTTATGCTGTCCTTGATGCGTATGGGATCGACCGCAAGATGGGTGACGCTACGGCAGCAGCCCTTGAGATGATTCATACATATTCGTTGATTCATGATGATTTACCGGCGATGGATGATGATGACATGCGACGCGGACGTCCGACGAATCATATTCAATTTGATGAAGCGACTGCGATTCTCGCTGGAGATGCGTTACTCACGAATGCCTTTACATGTTTACTCGAGACCAAGGCGACAGCAGAAGTTAAAGTGAAATTGCTCGAGCGACTCGCAACAGCGGCAGGTGCAGCCGGAATGGTCGGCGGTCAATTAGACGATATGCTGGGTGAGCGTGGAGGAATCAATGACGCGGAGGAACTCGAGTCGATTCACCGTCGGAAAACGGGAGCGCTGCTGATTTTTGCGGTCGAAGCAGGCGGTATTTTAGCCGGAGTCGCGGATGAGGATCTCGCACATTTGAAACGGTATGGTCTTCATCTGGGGATTGCGTTTCAGATTCAAGACGACATCTTGGACGTGACCGGAGACGCTGATAAAATCGGAAAACCGGTTGGCAGTGATGAAGGAAATGACAAAGCAACTTATCCAAAACTACTAGGTCTTGACGGAGCGGAACGGGCACTTGCAGCCCAAGTGACGGCAGCAAATGAAGCAATCGAAGCTCTTTCCGTCGAAGCGGCACCGCTTAAGGATTTGCTCGACTTCGTCGTCAAGCGTGACCATTAAGAGAGGCGGCGTAGTATGCCGTCTTTTTTTATGCGCCGGGAATGTGGCATTCGCAAGATTGTTCTAGTACAATGTAGGGTACAAACCATATAAGAATGCAAGGGAAAGAGGCGGTAAGGTATGAAGTTGACAGAGATACAGGATCCGTCATTTTTAAAGCGTATGTCAGTCTCGGAATTAGAACTGTTCGCAGGCGACATCCGACGCTTTTTGATTGAAGAACTAGCAACAACAGGTGGACATTTGGCACCGAATTTAGGTGTCGTTGAACTGACGTTGGCGCTTCACCGTGAATTTGACAGTCCAAACGATAAATTCGTCTGGGATGTCGGACACCAAGCATACGTGCATAAAATTCTGACAGGACGGGCAGGTCAGTTTGATACGTTACGGCAACATAAAGGGTTGTGTGGGTTCCCGAAACGCAACGAGAGCGTCCATGATGTCTGGGAAACTGGACACAGCTCGACTTCACTTTCGGCAGCGATGGGGATTGCTGTATCAAATGAATTAAAAGGAAACGATGACCGGGCGATTGCCATCATCGGGGATGGTGCATTGACAGGCGGAATGGCACTCGAAGCATTGAACCATATCGGTGCGGAGCAACAAAACGTCATCGTCATTTTAAACGACAATGAGATGTCAATTGCACCGAATGTCGGGGCGATGCATCAGATGTTAGGTAGAATCCGTTCTTCCCGCAAAGTCCGTTATGCACAAGATGAGCTGGAAACATTGATTAAAAAAATTCCTTTAATCGGCGGAAAGCTTGAAAAAGGCGGAGAGAAAATTAAAGAAGCTGTCAAAGGAGCACTTGTTCCCGGCATGTTCTTTGAAGAACTCGGTTTCAATTATTACGGACCAGTCGATGGTCATGATTTGACCGATTTAATTGAACAGCTGAATTATGTGAAGAAAGAAGAAGGACCTGTCTTGCTTCATGTCATCACGAAAAAAGGAAAAGGCTACCGTCCGGCAGAATACGACGGCATCGGTACATGGCATGGTCTTGGACCGTACAAAATCGAGTCGGGTGAAGTCATCAAAGGGAAATCAAAAGCACCAAGCTATTCGTTTACAGTAGCAGATACGTTGACGAAGATGGCCCGTGAGGATGAAAAGCTGACACTGATTACGCCGGCAATGAGTGTTGGATCGAAACTGGATTGTTTTGAAAAAGAATTCCCGGAGCGGATGTTTGATGTCGGAATCGCGGAACAACATGCCGTGACGTTTGCTGCGGGTCAGGCAACACAAGGGATGAAGCCAGTCGTATCGATTTACTCGACCTTCTTCCAGCGCGCATATGACCAACTCGTTCATGACGTTGCGCGTCAGAACCTGGATGTCACGTTTACAATCGACCGTTCTGGTCTTGTGGGTGCTGATGGTGAGACACACCAAGGTGTCTTTGATATCGCCTTCATGCGTCACGTGCCGAATATTCGGATTGTCATGGCGAAGGATGAGAATGAACTACAACATCTTCTCTATTCGGCTGTTAAATACGAAGGACCGATTGCTGTCCGTTTCCCGCGTGGAGAAGGAATCGGTGTTCCAATGGATGAGACACTCCGTGAGATTTCGCTTGATACATGGGACGTGGAACGTGAAGGAACGGATGTCGCCATCATGGCGTTTGGTCCACAAGTGCAAGACGCCCTGAAAATCGCGGAACTTCTTGAAGGCGAGTTATCGGTACGGGTCATCAATGCCCGGACGATCAAACCACTGGATGAAAAAATGTTGACTGCTTTATATGCAGAAGGAATTCCGCTTGTAACGCTTGAAGAAGCGGTGCTTAAAGGTGGATTCGGTTCAGCTGTTCTCGAACATGCCAATGAACAGGAAGCCTTCCCGCGCGTCAAACGATTTGGTATTCCGGATTGGTATATCGAACACGGCGGCGTCAACGAATTGTTAGAAGAAATCGGATTATTACCTGGACAGATTGCGGAAGAAGTTCGCTCGTTTGTCAATCAAGGAAAGAAACAGAGTGTGTAACGATTCATGGAAACTGTAAAAAAAATCCGCCTAGACGTCTTACTCGTCGAGCGCGGTCTATGTGAAACACGTGAAAAAGCAAAACGGACCATTATGGCAGGTCTTGTATTCAGTGGAACAGAACGATTGGAAAAAGCCGGTGAAAAAGTAAAATCAGACATTGATTTGACGGTTAAAGGTCAGGTCATGCCATATGTCGGTCGTGGTGGATATAAGATGGAGAAAGCACTTGCTGTATTCGATATCGATGTGTCCGGACGGATTGGTCTTGATATCGGCTCTTCAACAGGCGGGTTCACGGATTGCGCCTTACAAAATGGGGCTGCACATATGTATGCGCTTGATGTCGGGTCAAATCAACTGGACTGGAAATTACGTTCGGACGATCGTGTGACGGCAATGGAGAAAACAAATTTCCGCCATGCGACACCAGACATGTTTTCGATTCAGCCAAGTTTTGCGACCATTGATGTCTCCTTCATTTCGCTCCGATTAATCCTTCCGCCCTTAAAAGCCATTCTAGCTCAGGGGGGGGATGTCATTGCGCTCGTCAAACCACAGTTTGAAGCGGGGCGGGATGATGTCGGTAAAAAAGGGATTGTTCGGGATGAACGGATTCACGATCGGGTACTCAAAGAGATGGTTGATTTCTTTGTCCGAGAAGGGTTTTACGTCAAACAATTAGATTTTTCACCGATCACGGGTGGTGAAGGCAATATTGAATTTCTTTTACATGCTCAACTCAAGACACCGGGAATGGAAGAGGCGGTTGATCCACTTGAAACGGTTCGCCTGGCACATGCCGCGTTGTAAGACCAATTGATTTCCAAGCAGGCTCCTTCAAAGATGATGGGGTCTGTTTTTGATTTGGCAGGAATGAATAGGGCAAGCATGGACTTTTATCGAATTATTGGATTACAATAGTATCAGTGAAGAAAAACTGTGAGGTGCAAGGATGACAAAGGGGCAACGGTTAATCAAGATTCGGGAAATCATTACGCAGTCAGAAATCGAAACACAGGATGAACTGGTCGAGGAACTTCGAAATGCAGGGTATAAAGTAACGCAGGCTACCGTCTCTCGAGACATTAAAGAACTCCATCTCGTAAAAGTACCGTTAAATGATGGAAGATATAAATACAGTTTGCCTGCTGATCAGCGATTCAATCCACTTGGAAAGTTACGCCGATTACTCGGAGATAGCTTCATCTCGATTGATTCTGCTCAAAATTTGATTGTCATGCATGTCTTACCAGGGAATGCCAACGCATTAGGCGTCCTCCTGGATCATTTAAATTGGCCGGAGTTGCTCGGTACGGTCTGTGGAGATGATACGATACTAATGATTACACGAAACGAAGAAGCAGCAACGGAAGTGACCGAACGTATTTTAGGAATGTTGTAAGGAGTTGACATGATGTTAGCTGAACTATCGATAAAACAATTTGCAATCATTGACCAGCTACAGATTGATTTTAAAAAAGGTATGACGGTCTTGACCGGAGAGACAGGAGCCGGCAAATCGATCGTGCTGGATGCGATTGGATTACTGATTGGTGGTCGCGGATCAGCTGAATTTGTTCGGTATGGTGAGGACAAGGCTGAATTAGAAGGTCTCTTCATGATTGAAGACGGTCACATGGCATACACGTTAGCCGAAGAGTACGGGATCGACATGGAAGACGGCATGATCATTTTACGACGTGATTTGTTTGCTTCCGGGAAAAGTGTCTGTCGCGTCAACCATAAATTAGTCACGTTGACGATCTTACGGGAATTCGGACGGGCACTTGTCGACCTGCATGGTCAGCATGAACATCAACATTTGATGGAAAGTACGTATCATCAAACGATTTTGGATGATTTCGGACATGCGACGATTTCTCCGATTCTCGAACGGTATCAGGAACGTTTTCAGCAGTATGAAGAAAAACGCGATGCCTTACAAGCGTTGGCGCAAAGCGAGCAGGAATTAGCTCAACGCATCGATTTGTTGTCTTTTCAAACGGAAGAAATCGACAGTGCGAAACTCCGAAAAGGAGAAGAAGAAGAGTTGTTGAGCGAACGAAACCGGTTGGCGAACTTCGAAAAACTTCACGCCTCTCTCAGTGCGGCTTACGATGCGTTGCATGATGAACGACGCGGTATCGATTCCGTAGGAGATGCGATGCGTGAGCTTCAGCAGGCATCAAGTATCGATGATGAGTTTTCTGGTCAAAGTGATACACTGGCGAATGCGTTTTATGCGCTAGAGGAAGTCGGGTATGCGGTCCGTGATCAACTCGAAACATTGGAATTTGATTCGAATCGGCTTGATGAAATCGAACTTCGTCTGTCAGTATTCCAACAATTGAAACGAAAATACGGGGCGACGATTGAAGAAGTCATCGCATACGGGAAAAAAATCGGTGTGGAACTGGATACGATGACGAATCGGGATGAGCGGATTGAGAAACTGAAAACAGAAGTGGAACAGTTGGAAACGGAACTGTTCGAAATCGGTGGCGAGTTGTCACAGGTCCGGAGAAAAGCAGCGCATCTTTTAGGCGAAGCGATTCATCTCGAGCTACGTCAGTTGTATATGGAAAAAGCCCGATTTGAAATTCGTTTTTTACAGGATGGGAAGGTACCCACTTTACGTAGAAACGGAATCGATTTTGTTGAGTTCTATATCATGACTAATGCTGGAGAACCGTTTAAGTCTCTGGGGAAAGTCGCTTCCGGCGGCGAATTGTCGCGTATCATGCTGGGACTGAAATCGATTTTCTCACGTTCAGTCGGTGTGGCCTCGATTATCTTTGATGAGGTGGATACAGGGGTATCCGGACGTGTCGCCCAAGCAATGGCGGAAAAGATTTATCGTCTGTCAATCGACAGTCAAGTGTTGTGTATCACCCACTTGCCTCAAGTCGCTTCCATTGCGGATCAACATTTGTATATTCGCAAAATTGAAGAGACGGACCGGACGACGACACAGGTCAACGTACTGACTGACTCGGAACGCGGAAATGAACTGGGACGGATGATTTCCGGTACACATATGACGGACTTGACATTGCGTCATGCGGAAGAACTGATGGAACAGGCAATGCATATGAAGGAATCGCTTAAAAATGGGGTGTAACAATTGATTAGAGTTGGGATTGCAGATGATAACCGAGAGATGGTCGAATTGATTCGGCAACATCTATCTGCCCAAGACGACATGGAAGTAGTGTGTGTCGCATACAATGGCGAGAGTTGTCTGGAGAAATTGGAACATGTCGAGACGGACGTTCTATTATTAGATATCATCATGCCTCATCTTGATGGGTTAGGGGTCTTGGAGGCATTGATGAATCATGAAAGCAGTCCGGCTGTCATCATGTTAAGTGCGTTCGGAAAAGATGAAGTATCGCAACAAGCGGTTTCACTGGGCGCTGCCTACTTTTTATTAAAACCGTTTAGTTTAGATCAACTTGTCAATAAAATACGCCTGGTCGTTCATGGCGTACAGACGAACCAAATAGAACCGGTCGAAACGAAAGTCGGGACCACGCTACGGGAAATCGGGATTGCTCCGCATATCAAAGGGTTCACGTACTTAAAAGATGCAGTCTTGATGGTGCTGGAACGAGAAGATTTATTGGGGTTGATCACAAAAGAACTGTACCCGATGATTGCCAAAAAACATCAAACAACCTCCTCGCGTGTCGAACGGGCGATGCGTCATGCGATTAAGTCGGCTTGGAAAGAAGGTATGAGTGAACATACCTTATTCAACGGACGGATTGAACAACAGAAAAGTCCCAAAAATTCCGAGTTCATTTCTTATGTGTCAAACCATATGAACGGATCTTAAGTAGAGAGAATCAGGTTTGTACGGATGAAAGCATCCGAATAAGCCTGTTTTTTTTGATTTACAAATAAAAACTGAATATTCACTAAATAAATGTTGCACAAACTGAAATGTTTGTTATAATAAAGGTACCAAATGATTTGGAAAGACGTCAGATGAACGTCGAGTCGAATTGGTTCCCGGAAAACCGTTCAACAAATTTCATCTCAGGTCGCCGCCTGTAAACGGCTCAAGAATGATGGACGACATTCTCTTGGTAGAGTGTTTACCAAGGTATTTCATATCTTTTTTGGATAAGTTATTTCAAACGGGTATGAAGCTTCACGATTTCGAAGCAAGGGAAAAGTGAAGGGTAACGTAAATTAAACGTCCAAGCAAGACCAAGCAAGACCAAGCAAGACCAAGCAAGACCAAGCAAGACCAAGCAAGACCAAGCAAGACCAAGCAAGACCAAGCAAGACCAAGCAAGACCAAGCAAGACCAAGCAAGACCAAGCAAGACCAAGCAAGACCAAGCAAGACCAAGCAAGACCAAGCAAGACCCGCAACAAATACAGTTCGTGAAAAGGAGTGTTGTCTAGCAGTGAATGTTAGCAACCGAATGATCGACTGCGTCAAGCGGATGACATTATGCTTCACCTAGGTCCAAGTAAAGTCAGATAATGGAGTAGCTTCATCTTTCTATCGATCGCTCGATAGCCAAATCTGATTTCTTTCAACCTCTTCATTAAGAGGACAACCTATGGTTTTGAAGTACACGAATAGTTCTACTATGAGAGGAGTTCATCCGTAAGTGAAACCAACTTTATATGAATAAAAGGTCCCGCGCTTGAAATGAGTTCAAGAGATGGGGACCTTTTTGTGTGCTTATTTTTTTTGATACCGTTCGGAAACCTTGCCTCGTTTTCGATCACGATAAAAAACATAACCGGCGACGAAGCCGATCCCACCGATGGCTAACGCTAAGCCGGTGAACCCTTGTAATACATATACATAGGCAGAATCCCCTAGATACCGGAAGGGGAACTGAGCTTTTAGGAAAACACTGTCCCGCATCAGCTTGATGCCAATGGCGCCGATGATACCTGGAATGAATAAAGATAATAAACCGATGATTCGCATGATTGTGACCCCTTTCCAAGCGTATTGTATCAGAAAATCCATATGACTGCGAATTCGATTTGCCCTCCTGTTTTAATACAGGTAGGATAAAGATGTAAGCAGTTTCAAAGGGGGAATCAGAATGCATCATCTCTTGATTGTTGGTGCGGGGCGCGGTGGAACAGAAGTATTACATGCTTTTCAGCGTTCGCCTTTGTTGACGGTTATCGGGGTCGTTGATTCAGACGAACACGCGATTGGTGTTCAACTCGCAAAACGGGGACAGATTCGGGTTGAAAAAACTTGGACGGCTTTTGAGGGCACAGCCATTGATTTTATTATCGACGCGACCGGAGAACACGGTGTGCTTGAACAATTGATTCATTATTTTCCGGACGCAGCGGTTTTACCCGGAGAATTTGTTCGTGTGTTACTTGAACGGCTGGCAGAAAAGGAACGGATGCTCGAAGCAATCATTCATTGTACGAGCGAAGCGATTTCAGTCGCTGATCAAGCGGGTGAAACGATGCTGATCAATCCGGCATATACGCGAATGACCGGTTATACAGAGGATGACGTCATCGGTAAACCGGCAAGTGCTGATATCGGCATGCAGGAATCAGTTCATTTACGGGTGCTGGAAACGGGAGAAAGTGTCCGGGATGCCCGGATGAAAATTGGTCAAGACAGACGGGACATCATCGTCAATGCAGCTCCTGTCGTCGTTGATGGTCAAGTACGGGGGTCAGTCGGTGTCATCCGGGATATCTCGGAAATGAAGGCATTAACAAAAGAATTGAAGGCTGCGAAACAAAAAATCCGGACGCTTGAAGCGAAATACACATTTGATGACATTATCGCTGAAAGCGAATCGATGCGTTTTGTCGTGGACCAGGCGAAGCTTGCAGCGACAATGCCGGTTAATGTCTTAATCCGGGGAGAGTCCGGTACCGGGAAAGAATTGTTTGCCCATGCGATTCATGCTGCAAGTGATCGCCGGTATGAACAATTCGTCCGGGTCAATTGTGCAGCGATTGCACCGAGCCTGCTTGAAAGCGAATTATTTGGTTATGAAGAAGGAGCGTTCTCGGGAGCACGTCGTGGCGGAAAACGAGGATATTTCGAAGAAGCGCATGGCGGCTCATTGTTTTTAGATGAGATCGGTGAATTGCCGCTTGATGTACAGGCGAAATTATTACGCGTGTTGCAGGAAAATGAAGTCGTTCGAGTCGGCGGAGCGAAAGCGGTCCCGGTCGATGTCCGAATCATTGCAGCGACGAATGCGAATCTCGAGCAAAAAATCATTACCGGTGAGTTCCGAGAAGATTTATATTATCGGATCAATCGGTTACCGATTCATATTCCGGCTCTTCGTGAACGGCCGGACGATCTTGCTCCGCTCTCGACGCATCTGTTGCGTAAATTGAATCAAAGTTACGGACGATCCGTCGAACGGGTTTCTGAAGACGCGTTGGACGCCATTCGAAAACAGACGTGGAAAGGAAACGTCCGCGAATTAGAAAATGTCATTGGACGTGCTTTGATTTTTACAGATAAAACGGAACAGGTCTTACGAAAAGGTCATCTGCAACTGGTTGTCCCGACGTCACCGAAACGATCGGAACGTCCAAAAAAAGAAATCAAACACCTTTCGGATGAGATGTCGTACTTGGAAGAACAATTGATTCGGGAAGCCCTTGATGTCGTGAATGGAAACAAGACTGAAGCGGCCAAACAATTAGGGATTTCTTTACGAGCCCTCTATTACAAGGTGGAGCGGTTTAACATCCAATGTTAGTTTGCAACTTTTTGCGTGCAATATATTGCAAAAAAATGCAATTCCATGCAAAAATAAAAAAGTAGATGTTGGTATAGCGTCGTTTTAGAACTGGCATGAAAATTGCTATTAAATAAAGAGAACGACAGGTAAGGGGGGAAATGGCTTGAGGTTTGAACAGATGGTTCAGCAAGCAGCAGGTCTTGAAGATGCAGTCGTTGCGATTGCGTCAGCAGATGATGAAGAAGTAATGGATGCCGTGTCGCTGGCAATTGAGAACAATTTAGCCCGTTTTCATTTGTTTGGGGATGCGACACGCATTCAAAAAATGATTCATGACCGACAGCTGAGGGAGTCACAATTCGTCATCACGCATACAGCCACGGCACAAGAAGCAGCCGAGCGTGCCGCTTATGCTGTCCGCAAAGGGGATGCGGATGTCTTGATGAAGGGACTTGTTCCGACAGCAACGTTCATGAAAGCTGTTTTAAATAAGGAAACAGGTTTACGGTCAGGAAATGTGTTGTCTCATGTCGCGTTGTTTGAAGTACCGGGACGGGAGACTGCCATCGGATTGACGGATGCTGCGATTCATATCGCACCGACACTGGAGGATAAAGTTCACATCATTGAAAACGGAGTGACCGCACTTCGGGCAGTCGGATACTCTTTGCCGAAAGTCGCAGTGCTAGCGGCTGTCGAAGTCGTTAATCCGACGATGCAGGCAACGATTGATGCTGCCTTACTGACTCAAATGAATCGGCGTGGACAGATCAAGGATTGCCTTGTTGATGGTCCACTCGCGCTCGATAATGCTGTCAATTTAGAAGCGGCGAAGCAAAAGGGGCTGACAGGGGACGTTGCGGGGGCAGCGGATCTTCTCGTCGTTCCTCAGATTGAAGTCGGGAATGTGATTTATAAATCATTGATGTATTTTGCACAGGCATCGGTCGCTGCCATTTTGGTGGGGGCGAAGGCTCCCGTCGTCTTGACGAGTCGAGCCGATACGGCAGAAGCGAAACTGTATTCATTAGCCTTTGCTCTACTTAATGCGCAACCTACAAAAAAAGTTAAACAAACAATCTAAGGGGGAATTAACAATGGTCGAAACAAACGTAGAAGCACGATTCAGTATTTTTGAAACAATGGCAATGGAAGATTACGAACAGGTCGTTTTTTGTCACGATAAAGTCTCAGGGTTAAAAGCCATCATCGCGATTCATGATACGACACTTGGACCGGCACTCGGCGGACTCCGGATGTGGAACTATGCGTCGGATGAGGAAGCATTGATTGATGCTTTACGATTGGCAAAAGGCATGACGTATAAAAATGCGGCAGCCGGTCTTAATCTCGGTGGCGGGAAAGCCGTCATCATCGGTGATGCGAAGACTCAAAAATCAGAAGCTTTGTTCCGGGCATTCGGTCGTTACGTACAGTCGTTAAACGGACGTTATATCACAGCGGAAGACGTCAATACGACAGTAGCCGATATGGATTACATCCATATGGAAACGGACTTCGTAACAGGCGTGAGCCCGGCATTCGGATCAAGTGGTAATCCCTCACCTGTCACGGCATACGGTGTTTACCGCGGGATGAAAGCAGCAGCCAAAGAAGTATACGGTACAGATTCACTCGGTGGAAAAACAGTTGCGATTCAAGGCGTTGGTAACGTTGCTTTTAACTTATGCCGTCATCTGCACGAAGAAGGTGCAAAATTGATTGTCACGGACATCAATCAAGATGCGTTACGCCGCGCGGAAGAAGCGTTTGGTGCTTTAGTCGTCGGACCAGATGAAATTTACAGTGTCGATGCTGATATCTTTGCGCCGTGTGCCCTGGGTGCGACATTGAATGATGAGACGATTCCACAACTGAAAGTCAAAATCATTGCCGGTGCCGCAAACAACCAATTGAAAGAAGACCGTCATGGGGACATGCTCCAAGAACGCGGTATTCTCTATACACCAGACTTCGTCATCAACGCAGGTGGTGTCATCAATGTGGCGGACGAACTCGACGGATACAACCGCGAGCGGGCAATGAAAAAAGTGGAACTTGTCTATGATGCGGTAGCAAAAGTCATCGAAATCGCAAAACGTGATCATCTGCCGACTTATCGGGCGGCTGAAAAGATGGCGGAAGAACGGATTGCGACGATGGGCAGTGCCCGCAGCCAGTTTTTACGTCGCGATAAAAACATTCTGGGATCACGCGGTTAAATCAGAGGAGGATTTTAATGAGCGAACGTATTTTAACCATCAATCCGGGTTCAACCTCAACGAAAATCGGAATCTTTGATGGAACAGAGCAAGTGTTTACGAAAACGTTGCGCCATTCAGCTGAAGCGGTCGGAGGACCGCTTTCAGATCAGCTGACCATCAGACGCCAAGTCGTCCTTGATGTATTGGCACAAGAACAGATTGAATTGAAAGCGCTTACGGCTATCGTTGGTCGTGGTGGTCTGCTTCGTCCTCTCGTTAGCGGGACGTACCGGGTCAATCAAGAAATGCGTGAGGATTTGTTGAACGGAACGTTTGGGGTTCATGCCTCGAACCTTGGAGGGCTGCTTGCGGACGAGATTGGTCAGACGCTTTCGATTCCGGCATTCATCGTTGACCCGGTCGTTGTGGATGAACTGGAGCCAATTGCCCGCCTTACAGGCTTACCTGAACTCGAACGGAAAAGTATTTTCCATGCCTTAAATCAAAAGGCAGTGGCGAAGCGGTATGCGAAAGAGATTGGGACACCGTACGAGCAATTGCGGTTGATTGTTGCCCATATGGGTGGTGGAATTACAGTTGGTGCCCATCTGAATGGACGTGTGATCGATGTCAACAATGGACTGGACGGAGAAGGTGCTTTTTCACCGGAACGAAGCGGGTCCTTGCCTGTTGGTCAACTAGTAGAACTATGTTATAGTACCAAGTATAAACTCGAGGAAATGAAGCGTCTGGTCGTTGGGTCAGGCGGACTTGTCGCGCACTTAGGCACGTATGATGCGATTGAAATCGAACGTCGGATTGACGATGGAGATGAAAAAGCCGCTCTACTCTATGAGGCGATGGCATACCGAGTTGCAAAGGAAATCGCAGCCCAAAGTGCTGTTTTATATGGTCAAGTCGATGCTGTCATCTTAACGGGCGGACTCGCATACAGTGACCGATTGACAAAAGCGATTGAAGAACGGATTGCACATATCGGATCTGTCATCCGGATACCGGGTGAAGATGAGTTACGTGCGCTCGCAGAAGGCGTGTTACGTGTACTGCGTCAAGAGGAACAAGCGAAGGAATATGGAGGCGAACTAACATGGCTAGAGAATTCGACGTCGTTGTCCTAGGTGGTGGACCCGGTGGGTATGTCGCAGCGATTCGCGCTGCACAAGCCGGGAAAACGGTAGCAATCGTAGAACAAGGGAAACTCGGGGGAACCTGTCTGCATCGTGGATGTATCCCGTCCAAAGCATTTTTAAAGTCGGCAGCCGTTTATCAGACAGTTAAACACGCCGCTACATATGGCGTCGACGTACCGGAATCGTTTTTGCGATTCGAACAGGTCAAACAACGGAAACAAGAGATTATTGACGGTCTCGAATCAGGCATACAGCATCTGATGAAAAAAGGAAAAATCGAAGTCTTTCATGGCCGTGGTTCGATTCTTGGACCAAGCATCTTTTCACCGATGCCGGGAACGATCAGCGTGGAGCCGGAAGAAGGCGACGGCGAGTTGATCTTACCGCGCCAACTGATTGTCGCGACAGGTTCACGCCCACGTCCGTTGAATGGTCTGGCATTTGATTCCGAGTATGTGCTCAGTTCAGATGAGGCACTCGACATGAATGCCTTACCAAAATCAATTGTCATCATCGGCGGCGGTGTCATCGGGATTGAATGGGCGTCGATGTTGACGGACTTTGATGTCGAGGTCACGGTCGTCGAATTCAGCGATCGAATTTTACCGACGGAAGATCAAGCTGTCAGCCGGGAAGTGGCCCGTCAGCTCAAAAAGCGCGGTGTCAAGATTATGACGAGTGCAGCAGCACAAAGCGACAGCTTCCAGTTAACCGAGTCCGGCGTGACGATTGATGTCGACCGTAATGGGGACAAGACGACGCTTGCGGCAGAGAAGTTGTTAGTCGCGATCGGTCGGATGGCGAATGTTGAAGGCATCGGGCTTGAAAATACGAATATCATCGTCGAAAACGGATTCATCCAGGTGGATGACGAGTTCCGGACGAAGGATAATCACATCTTCGCGATTGGTGATGTCATCGGACGCCTGCAACTCGCGCACGTCGCATCGGCAGAAGGTGCAAAAGCGGTCGAGACGATTGTCAACGGTTCGACGACACCACTGAACTATGCGTTTGTTCCACGTTGTATTTACAGTGTGCCGGAAGCAGCCTCGGTCGGCTTGACGGAAGCTGAGGCTGTCGCAGCGGGACTGGACGTCAAAACGGGGATGTTCTCGTTTAACGGTCTCGGAAAAGCACGGATTGAAGGGGAAGCGGCAGGATTCATTAAACTCGTTTCCGATGCGAAAACGGATGATTTGGTCGGCGTCCATATCGTTGGACCAAAAGCAACTGAATTAATCAGTGAAGGCGGTCTTGCACTTGTTTTGAATGCGACGGCATGGGAAGTCGGACAACTCGTCCACCCACACCCGGCGCTTTCGGAAGCATTCGGTGAGGCAGCACTCGCAGTTGACGGATTAGCGGTTCATGCCTAAGGAGGAAAAACAGATGGAAAAAATAGAATTCAAAGAACTCGTCGAACTGGGTTTGACGGAGCAAGATGCGATTCAAATGTTCGAAACGATGGTCCGGGCACGCAAGATTGACGAACGGATGTGGAAATTGAACCGGGCTGGAAAAATCCCGTTCCTCGTCTCCTGTCAAGGGCAGGAAGCGGCCCAAGTCGGTGCCGCTTACGCGCTTGAAAAAGGGACGGACTATATCTTGCCGTACTACCGCGATTTGGGCGTCGTGTTGCATTTTGGACAGACGTCACGTGACATCATGTTGTCCGCTTTCGCAAAAGCAGAAGATCCGAACTCAGGCGGACGCCAAATGCCGGGTCATTACGGTTCGCGTGCCCTCAACATCGTGACGGGATCTAGCCCGGTGACGACGCAAGTCCCGCATGCCGTCGGGATTGCCCTTGCTGCGAAGATGCGTCGGGAACCGCTTGTCGCCTACGTTTCGTTCGGTGAAGGGTCATCGAACCAAGGGGACTTCCATGAAGGAGCAAACTTTGCCGGCATCCACAAATTACCGGTCATTCTGTTCTGTGAAAATAATAAATATGCGATTTCGACACCACTCTCGAAACAATTATCGGCGAAACACGTTGCCGACCGGGCGATCGGATACGGGATGCCTGGTGTGACGATTGACGGGATTGATCCGCTTGCTGTCTACAAAGCGGTCAAAGAAGCACGTGAGCGCGGTCTGCGCGGTGACGGTCCGACGTTGATTGAAGTTGAAGTCGAACGTCTCGTACCGCATTCGTCCGATGATGATGATAAATCCTACCGTTCAGCCGAAGAACTGGCTGAACTGAAAACACGTGACGGGGTCAAACTGTTCCGTGAAAAATTGATTCAAATGGGTGTCTTGACGGAAGAAACGGCACAAGACATCGAAGCGAAACTTGAACAAGAAGTCGATGAAGCGACGGCGTACGCGGAAGCGGCAGCTTACGATGCACCGGAAAATGCACTCCGTTACGTGTACGATGAGGGGGAAACGAAATGACGACATTAAGTTTAATCGAAGCCATTAACAGTGCCATCAAAGAAGAGATGGAACGTGATGAATCCGTCTTCGTCCTCGGAGAAGACGTCGGCGTCCGCGGCGGTGTTTTCCGCGCGACACAAGGATTACTGGAGCAGTTCGGGGAAGAACGTGTCATCGACGCGCCACTCGCTGAGAGTGCGATTGCCGGAGTCGGAATCGGTGCTGCGATGTACGGGATGCGTCCGATTGCTGAAATGCAGTTTGCGGATTTCATCATGCCGGCCGTCAACCAGATCGTCAGTGAAGCGGCAAAAATCCGTTACCGTTCGAACAATGACTGGTCATGCCCGATCGTCATTCGCGCACCGTTCGGCGGAGGGATTCACGGCGCCCTTTATCATTCCCAATCCGTCGAAGCGATGTTCAATTCGACGCCGGGCTTAAAAATCGTCATTCCGTCTAATCCATATGATGCTAAAGGTTTGCTGAAAGCAGCCATCCGTTCCAACGATCCGGTACTGTTCTTTGAACATAAACGCGGCTACCGTCTGCTCAAAGGCGAAGTGCCGGAAGGAGACTATACTGTTGAAATCGGTAAAGCCGATGTCAAACGGGAAGGTGAAGATTTAACGGTCATCACGTACGGTCTTTGTGTCCAGTTCGCCCTTGAAGCAGCAGCACGTCTTGAGAAAGACGGCATCGATGTTCATATTCTTGATTTACGGACGGTTTATCCGATTGACCGGGAAGCGGTCGTCGAGGCAGCCCGAAAAACCGGTAAAGTCTTGCTCGTGACAGAGGACAACAAAGAAGGCAGCGTCATGAGTGAAGTGTCGGCGATCATTGCGGAAGAAGCACTGTTTGATCTCGATGCGCCAATCGAGCGTCTGTGCGGTCCGGATGTCCCGGCGATGCCATACGCGCCGACGATGGAAAAATTCTTTAACGTCTCGAGCGAAAAAATCGAAGATAAAATCCGGACGCTACACGCGTACTAAGGGGGAAACGTCAATGAAAACCGAAACATTAACGATGCCACAACTTGGTGAGAGTGTAACGGAAGGGACGATTTCCCTCTGGCTCGTCAAACCGGGTGATACGGTCAAAAAATATGATCCGATTGCGGAAGTCATCACCGATAAAGTGACAGCGGAAGTCCCGTCGTCCTTCGACGGTGTCATTGATAAACTGTTAGCAGAAGAAGGGGACACGTTGCAAGTCGGGGAAGCGATCGTGACCTTGCAGGTCAGCGGCGGATCGACAGAAGTCGCAGCAACGGAAGAAGCCGTTCCGGCGGTCGCAGAAATACCGGTCTCAAGTGATCAATCGATGAAGAAACGTTATTCACCGGCCGTTCTTAAATTGTCTGCCGAGCACGGCATTGATTTGGAGCAGGTCTTGGGAACGGGGGCCGGTGGTCGGATTACCCGGAAAGACCTTCTCAAAATCATCGAAACCGGACAAATCGCACAACCGGATACGGTCGAAGCACCGACGATTGAATCGGTTCCAGCAGCAAAACCAGCCGAGCAACGGGAATCATCGCAACCGGAACGTCCGCAAGCAGCCAAACTGACAGCAAGCACGACGGAAGCCGGAGACATCGAAATTCCGACGGCCGGTGTCCGCCAAGCAATCGCAACGAACATGGTCCGCTCGAAACAGGAAGCACCGCATGCCTGGTTAATGATTGAAGTCGACGTGACGAACCTGGTCGAAGCCCGGAATCGTCATAAAGATGCATTCTTTAAACAAGAAGGGGTCAAATTGACATTCCTTCCGTTCTTCATGAAAGCAACCGTTGAAGGATTAAAGAAACATCCAATCATGAATTCGACGTGGGCGGGCGACAAGATCATCCAGAAAAAAGCAATCAACTTGTCCCTCGCGGTCGCGACGCAAGAAGCCTTGTTCGTACCGGTCGTCAAAAATGCGGATGAACTCAGCATTAAAGGACTGGCCCGGGCAATTGATGATTTCGGCAAACGGGCGCAAGCCGGACGACTGTCGTCAAGTGAGATGCAGGGCGGAACGTTTACGGTCAACAATACCGGATCATTTGGATCGATTCAGTCAGCACCGATTCTGAACTTCCCGCAAGCAGCGATTTTGTCGGTCGAATCAATCGTCAAACGTCCTGTCTGGGTGAACGGCATGTTCGCAGCACGCGACATGGTCAACCTCTGTATGTCGATTGACCACCGGGTGCTCGACGGACTTGTTGCCGGTCAGTTCCTGCAGACGGTCAAACAAGCACTCGAGTCAATCGACCCGAATCAACTGTCTTTATATTGATTGAGACAAATCTATTGACAGAAAACGGTTTCCCACGTAACATAAAAAACAATTAAAGAAAACAGACGCAATGACGAAGAAAAGTAACCTATGAAACGATTGAAGAGAGCTGATGGATGGTGCGAATCAGTATCGGGAAACAGGTGAATGGGCTTCTGAGCATCAGACCGAACTCACAGTAGGCTCTGACGGGTACCTTCCGTTATCAAGGACGACGAATCAGGGTAACCGGTTTGTTCGAGGGGACTAGTAATAGTCAACGAAGGTGGTACCGCGGGTTTTCCCGTCCTTCATGTTTAGCATGAATGGGCGGGAAAACCCTTTTCGTATTCAATTGAATAAGTAAATCGATGAATGAGTTAAGTAGTCAGACGAATCGTTGTTCCAGAGAGCGGGAGAGAGGTGGAACTTCCGTACAGCGATGTCTGATGAATGGTCTCATGAGAGCATGACTGAACGGTAAGTAGGTCGTGACGGAAGCCCCCGTTATCTTAGGCTACGATGTCTCGTCAAGACGCATCGGAAGAGTGGGAACGTTTGTAGTTCCAATTGTGAGGTGGCACCGCGAGTCTATCGTCCTCCATACGGCATTTGCTGTATGGAGGATTTTTTTATATATCAGGAGGCGAACAGGATGATCGAGACAGAACAATTGATAATCGAGCAAATCGAAATGAACGGCGATGAGTTGACGCCCATCTCCATCTTTTTAAATCTCGAGGGGGACCGGAAATGTCTGCTTGAAAGCTCAGCGAGCGGCAGTAACGGTCGTTACTCGATCATCGGCGTCAATCCGGTCGAATTGCTTCGGGCGGAAGGCAATCAAGTGACGCGGCACCATCTTCAGACGGAAGAAACCGTGACGATGACAGGGAATCCGGTCCAACTCCTGCAACAGTCTGTGACACGGGGAACAACCGATGCCGACTTTCCGTTCTTAAGCGGCGCCATCGGCTATGTCGGCTATGATGCGATTCGGTCGTATGAAAACATCGGACAGGTACCGGACAGTGACCGCAATTTGCCGGACGCCTTGCTTGCCGTCTATGACGAAATCATTTTATATGACCACCTGGAACACCGGGTGCATTTAATTCATACGTCACTCGGCGGACTGACGGATCGGCAGGAGATGATTCGGAAACTGCAGCTCCGCAAAACCTTACTTGAACAAACCGGTCAGCAGACCCGGATCGAGCGCCCGCTTGAAAACATCGTCTATCAACCGCAGATTGAGAAAGAAACCTTTTTATCGCTTGTCGAACAGGCGAAACAGCATATTCGTCAGGGGGACGTCTTCCAACTGGTGCTCTCGCAACGGTTAGACGCAACATTCGCTGGCGACCCGTTCCATTTTTACCGGAAGTTGCGGCAGGACAATCCGAGCCCATACCTGTTTTACATCGATTTAGGGGAAGTCATCGTCCTCGGGGCGTCACCGGAAAGTCTCGTTCAAGTCAAAGGTCGCCATGTCACGACGAATCCGATTGCCGGGACCCGGCCCCGCGGAAAAACGAAACAGGAAGATACACAACTGGCGTATGAGTTATTGAACGACGAGAAAGAACAAGCCGAACACCGGATGCTTGTTGATTTAGGTCGAAATGATCTTGGTCAAGTCTGTCAGGTCGGTAGCATCCATGTCTCGCGGGAAATGGAAATCGAACGTTTCAAAAATGTCATGCATCTTGTTTCCGTCGTCGAAGGAACGCTTGCAGAAGGACGGACTGGGGCTGACGCGTTGATTTCCTGTTTGCCGGCCGGTACCGTTTCGGGAGCCCCGAAAATCCGGGCGATGCAGCTGATCAATCAATATGAGACAAAAAAACGGGAAGTCTATGCCGGAGCGGTCGGATATTTTGATGTCAGCGGAAATCTTGATTTTGCGCTCGCCATCCGGACAATGGTCATCCAACATGGAAAAGCGTACGTTCAGGCCGGAGCGGGTATAGTCTATGACTCTGATCCGACCTTGGAGTATGAAGAGACGTTGCATAAGGCGAAGTCACTACTGGAGGTCTGGAAATGATTGTACTGATTGATAACTATGATTCCTTTACCTATAACCTGTATCAATATGCGGCCGTCTACGATGAAATCCAAGTCATTCGCAATGATGCGATTGAAGTGAATGCGATTGCCGACTTGAATCCGGACGGCATCATCTTATCACCGGGACCCGGCCATCCGAAAGATGCCGGCATCTGTCTCGACGTGATTGAGACATACTCCGGAAAAATTCCGATTCTCGGTGTCTGTCTCGGACACCAGGCAATCGGTCAAGCATTTGGCGGACGCGTCGTCGAAGCGGATGAGATCCGGCACGGAAAGACGTCAACAATCCGGCAAACCGGACGATTGTTTGCCGGTCTTCCGGAACAACTCGACGTCATGCGTTACCACTCCTTGATTGTCGACCGGACGACCTTACCGGAAGTGCTGGAAGTGACCGCTGTGACCGAGGATGGGACAATCATGGCTCTTGAGCATCACACGCATCCGACATACGGGATTCAGTTTCATCCGGAATCGATCGGAACTCCGCTTGGCCAACAAATGATTCAACGATTTATCGAACTGACGAAGGAGTGACAGGAATGAAGGACGTATTGACGAAATTGACGAATGCCAATCATCTCCGCTATGAAGAAATGCAACAGGCAGCCCGCGCGTTATTTGCGGCGGATGTCACAGACAGCGAAATCGCAGCTTTTCTCGTTGCGCTGAAAGCAAAAGGGGAAACGGCGGAAGAACTAGCCGGTCTTGCTTCCATCATGCGGGAAGTTGCGCTCGACATTCCGGTGACGGGAACGGACTTTATCGATAACTGCGGAACAGGCGGCGACGGTTCCCAATCCTTTAACATCAGCACGACAGCGGCATTCGTTTTAGCCGGTGCCGGAGCCAAAGTAGCGAAACACGGAAACCGGAGTGTCTCAAGCAAGACGGGCAGTGCCGACGTACTCGAAGCACTGGGTGTTCCGCTCGATATCACGGCAGAAGATATTGCGAAGTTGCTTGAAGTAAACGGGATTGCCTTCCTGTTCGCCCAACGGATGCACCCGCGTGTCAAACAAATCATGAAAGTTCGCCGCGATTTACGGATTCCGACAATCTTTAATCTGATTGGACCGCTGACGAATCCAGTGCCGCTAAAAACACAGTTACTCGGAATTTACCGGGAAGATTTGCTTGAGACGATGGCCTTGACGTTGCATCGGCTTGGACGAAAACGTGCCATCGTCTTACACGGAGCGTGCGGGATGGACGAAGCATCACTCGCAGGGACAAATCAATTGGTCCTGCTCGATCAAGGCGAACTGATCCGGTTCAGTCTCCACCCGGAAGAAGTCGGATTATCCGTTGCGCCGATTGAAGCCATCCGTGGTGGTACGGCAGCGGAAAATGCGGATATTCTATTGCGGGTCCTGCGCGGAGAAGCAGGTCCATACCGGGACACGGTCTTACTCAATGCCGGCATTGCTTTGTTTGCGGAAGGACGGGTCGAGACAATTCGTGAAGGAATCGAACGAGCAGCGCAAAGCATTGATTCCGGTCGGGCGCTTGAAAAACTACAATATTTACAACGAATGAAACAACAGGAGGCAATCGGATGAATATCTTAGACCGCATCATCGAGACGAAACGACTGGAAGTCGCACAATTGAAAATGACCGGGGTCCCTTCGGCGGAGCATCGCCCGTCAAATCCATCGATCCATCAATCACTTGGTGGAACCGATTTATCCGTCATCGCGGAAATCAAACGGGCCTCACCGTCAAAAGGCGACATCTCATTAAACGTCGATCCTGTGGCGCAGGCGAAACGGTATGCTGCCAGCGGCGCGACCGTCATCTCGGTCTTGACGGACCAGACGTATTTTAAAGGGAGTATGGAAGATCTGGCAGCGGTCACCGCAGCCGTCGATGTGCCGGTCCTGTGCAAGGATTTTATGGTTGACCGAATTCAAATTGATTTGGCGAAAGCACACGGCGCCAGTTTGATTCTATTGATTGTCGCGGCGCTTGATGATGACACGTTACACGATCTGTATGACTATGCTTATGCAAGTGGGCTTGAAGTCTTGGTCGAAGTCCATGATGCGACGGAGCTCGAGCGGGCGGAACAGTTGCAGGCGAAAATCATCGGCATCAACAATCGGAACCTGAAGAAGTTCGAAGTGAGTCTCGACACGTCGCTTGCGTTACTGAAGACGAAGTCACCGGATGTCCGGTATATCAGCGAAAGTGGGATTAAAACGGTCGAGGAAGCGAAAATGTTGCACGCAGCGGGAGCGGATGGGATTTTAATCGGCGAAACCTTGATGCGGGCGGAAGATCCGGCTGATTTCATTCAAGCTGTCAGTGGAGTCAAACATGACACGCATTAAATTCTGTGGGCTGAAACGGCAAGAAGACGTCCGTTTCGCCATCGAACGGGCCGACTATATCGGATTTGTCTTTGCCCCGAGTAAGCGGCAGGTCACACTGACGGAAGCAGCGACGCTCCGGTCAGAGATTCCGGAAACGGTCCAAGTCGTCGGTGTGTTCGTCTCACCGACGCAACAAGAGGTCGAAGAAGCGATTGAGCAGGTCGGACTGGATTTGATTCAAATCCACGGACAGGTCGCGGACGAGCTGTACCGGAAGAAACGGGTACCGATCATTCAGGCACTCGCGGCCGGAACACAGGCTACGATTCATCCGGACGCCGATTATGTGTTATTTGATGCACCAGAAGCAGGAAGCGGCCAAACCTTTGATTGGACAACCGATTTACGGGTCGATCAACCGATGTTCGTCGCAGGTGGTCTGCAGCCGGACAATGTCAAACAAGTGATCGAACGCTATCAACCGTTTGTTGTTGATGTCTCAAGTGGTATTGAAACGAATGATCAAAAAGATACGAAAAAAATGCAGGCATTTCATGATGCCGTAAAGGAGACTTTTAAATGACACGTTATTCACAACCTGATGCACTGGGACAATACGGAATCTACGGAGGACGTTACATTCCGGAAACGTTGATGCAAGCCGTTCTTGAGCTCGAACAAGCGTATGCCGAAGTGAAGGAAGATCCGGCGTTTCATGAACGGATGAATGATTTACTTGAAAATTATGTCGGACGAAAAACGCCACTCTATTACGCGGAACATTTGACGCGGGCGATCGGCGGCGCCAAAATCTACTTGAAACGCGAAGACTTGAATCATACAGGAGCCCATAAAATCAACAATACGATTGGGCAAGCGCTACTCGCCGAACGGATGGGCAAGCGAAAAATCGTTGCGGAGACAGGTGCCGGTCAACACGGGGTCGCGACAGCGACCGTCTGTGCCTTGCTTGATCTCGAATGTGTCATCTTCATGGGTGAAGAAGACATCCGCCGGCAAGAGCTCAACGTCTTCCGGATGGAGTTACTTGGTGCCAAAGTCATTTCGGTAACACAAGGGAGCCGGACGTTAAAAGACGCTGTCAACGAAGCGTTGCGTTACTGGGTCAAACATGTCGACGATACGCATTACTTGATGGGATCGGTCCTCGGACCCCACCCGTTCCCGGAAATCGTCCGTGATTTCCAAGCCATCATCGGTCAGGAAACACGGGCGCAGATTCTTGAAAAAGAAGGTAAGTTACCGGAAGCCATCGTTGCCTGTGTCGGGGGCGGAAGTAATGCGATCGGTATGTTCCACCCGTTCATCGACGACGAAGAAGTCGCATTGTACGGCATCGAAGCAGCCGGAAGCGGACTCGAGACGGACAAACACGCGGCTACGATGTCTAAAGGTGAGGTCGGTGTCTTGCATGGCTCAATGATGTATCTCTTACAAGATGAGCATGGGCAAGTCACGGAAGCCCATTCGATTTCGGCCGGTCTGGATTACCCGGGGGTAGGACCGGAACACAGTCTGCTAAAAGATATCGGTCGTGTTCAGTATGAGGCCGTGACGGACCAACAGGCACTTGATGCCTTGCAACTGCTCTGCCAAAAAGAAGGCATCATTCCGGCACTGGAGTCGGCCCATGCGGTCGCGCAGGCGACGGAACTCGCAAAAGGGATGCAACCGGAAGAAGTCGTCGTCATCTGTCTCTCAGGACGTGGCGATAAAGATGTCATGACCGTCAGAAATGCCTTGAAGGGGGAAGCATGATGCGATTAGAACAAGCGATTCTAACAGTTAATGCACGTGGTGAAAAGGCCTTTATCCCGTATGTCATGGGAGGCGACGGAGGTATTGATCGTCTGCCGGATATCTTGGCATTCCTTGAACGATCCGGTGCGACTGCGATTGAAGTTGGTGTGCCGTTTTCCGATCCGGTCGCCGATGGTCCGGTCATTCAGGAAGCAGGACTGCGGGCACTCGCAGATCAAATCAGCTTAAAGGACGTCCTTGAGGCGATTCGGGTTGCGCGTCAATCAACAAGCGTTCCAATCGTCGTCATGACGTACTTAAATCCGATTTTCCGATTTGGCATCGATTCCTTTTTATCGACTTGCCGTGAAATCGGCGTCGACGGGTTGATCATTCCCGATCTGCCACTCGAACAAAGTGATCAGTTTTTTGCTGGTCGCAATAAACAAGACATCGCACTCGTTCAACTGGTCTCGCTGACCAGTCCGATTGAACGAATTGAAAAACTGGCTACACATAGTGAAGGATTCCTCTACGCTGTGACCGTCAACGGGACGACCGGCGGACAAACCAACTTTGGGGATTCGCTCGAACAGCATTTGGCGAAAGTCGCGCAACTGAGTCCGGTTCCGGTTATGGCCGGATTCGGTATCAGTACGCCGGAACATGTACGTCAACTGAGTACAAGTGTTGCCGGTGTCATCGTTGGTAGTAAAATCGTCGAGTTGTTGCAACAAGACGATCGAGCAGCGATTGAACAGTTAATGGCTGCCCGGTTACCGGACGTGACTGTGTAAGCAATTTAGGGAAATCAAAATAAGAGGGTGCCGGGATTGTAAATCCGGCATCCTCTTTTGCTGTAGCATCAGTTTTCATTTGTTGGCATGACTCTTTAAAACGTCAGCGACAAGACCCGATACATACGGGCTGCCCCGGTTTTCCTTCTCGACCGATTCAATCATGATCGCGACGAGCAGATCTTTTTTATCATTATCATAGCCGACGAAGAACCCGTTCTCCTGACCGTTTTCTTCACCGGACTTCTTTAGTTCAGCTGTGCCGGTTTTGCCGGCAACTTTAATTTCCGGAATATCAGCCGGTAAGGAATAGCCGGCATGAACAACATCATACAGATCGTCGCGGATCATTGCAGCATCTTTTGCGTCGAGTACGTCTTTTTTCCAGACCTGCTTCGTTTTTTCTTCTGCAAGCAACGTCGGTCGATAGATTGTCCCGTCCGTCAGAAAGATTTCGTACATCGAAGCAAGGTGCAGGATGTTCGTCAGCATCTGTCCTTGTCCGTAAGATGTATCCATCAGCTGACCGTCGGAAGCAATCGAACCGTCGTTTGAAATTTGTGACGCCCGCATCGGGTAGGTGAAGGGAATCTTTTCTCCGTATCCGAGTGCTTCAAGACCGGAAGTAAACGTGCTGGTTCCGATTTGTTCGAGTGTCGATTTTGCGAAGTAGATATTATCCGAGTAGACCAAGGCATTATGGAGATTGACCGGATCCGGTGTCTCGTGAATCCGGGTGACGTTGAAACCGTCGACTTTTGTCTTTAACCCGTCAATCGTATACGCTTTTTCCGGATCGAGCGTTTGACTTTTTAAGCCGACCGCTGCCGTCAACGGTTTTTGGGTCGAGCCGGGAGCAAAGGCACTTGTAAACCGGTTCAACAGCGGTTGATCCGGATCGTTCGTCAACGTATCGAGACGGGCCTGTGAAATACCTGTTGTAAATTCCGACGGATCGAAACCGGGAGAACTTAACAGGACACGGGTCTCACCGGTCCGGGGATCAATCGCGGTCGCAGTCCCCGGATCATCTTTCATCGTCGCATAGGTCGTTTGTTGTAACTTCCCGTCGATCGTCAACACGATATCCTGTCCATCATTTGCTTGCGTCTCGGCGACGCTAACCGTTGTTTTATCCGGCTTTACGATGTTGATTCGCGCACCGGACGTACCGCGCAACGTCTCGTCGAGCACTTGTTCAAGTCCCCGTTTTCCGACTTGTTCGCCTGCTTGGATCGTTTGTTTTGATTGTTTGATTTCATCGGCTGTTGCGGAACCAGTATAGCCGATCAAATGGGAAGTCGCTTTCCCGAACGGATATGTCCGGACTTCCGTTTCCTTGACGTTGATACCGTCGAGTTGCTTGAGGCGGTCGATTTTTGATTTATCGTTTGCTGTATACGTCTTCAGCGGAACGAATTGTCCGTCTTTGACCCAACTGGCACCGAGGGCATCTTTAAGTGCTGAGACGGGACGGTCCAACTGTTTTGCAAGCGCCGTAAGATCATTGACTTCACCTGCAACGGCACCCACTTGGTAACCGGTACCTGTCGTGGCGAGAGGCTGATTTTTGGCATCAAGTAAATCACCGCGTTTGGCATCGAGCGTCGTCAACTGGACTTGATCCTCTTTCTTGAAATCCTTTAAAACAAACGAAGAATCCCAGTCAATGAACCAGTTTTCCGTATCTTGTTGTTTCTCGAACGTTAACGGGATGTCTTTTTTATAGGAAACCGGTCCTGCCAGTGTCTCAAAAGAAATTGTCACCGGTAAACTAGTCTGTTCCTTCTCTTCGTTTTCTTTGGTTTTCATTCGTTCGACAGAGATTTTTTCAATGGCAAGAGAATCGGCTAATTTTTTTGTCCGATCGACAAACTCTTTTTTACCGTATGTTTTTTTAGTTTCCTTGCTGGCATAATCAGCATACATTTTATCGTAATCTTGTTTTTCCCATAATTTAATATAGGCATCCAGTCGTTCTTCGGGTGTCGGTTGATTTTGGCACCCGGCAAGTATAGTCAGTGCGAAGCTGGTCGAAAGCAGAAGCGGGAGTGTCTTCTTCAAGGGAAATCCTCCTTTACGGAAAGTCTGTCCTATAACCGTATCATTCTTTGCAAAGGATTTCATCTCGAACGAACGACAAAAAACCTCACGCGAAGACAAAGCTTCGTGTGAGGAAAGTTCCGTTCTTAATTAAAGTAGTTCAGTGGGTTGACGCTGTTCGCAGCAGATGAAGCACTGTAAACGTAGTTTCCACGATGCATTTCGAAATGCAGGTGTGAGCCGAATGAGTTTCCGGTATTGCCGATGTTTCCGATTCGTGAACCTTTAGCAATCGTTTGTCCAACAGAAACCGCACGACTGCTTAGGTGTGCATACACCGTCGTATAAGAAATTCCGTTAACTGTATGTTTCATCATGATGTGGTTGCCGTAAGCACCATAGTAGCGTGATGTGATGACCGTTCCAGAAGCCGATGCATAAACCGGTGTTCCGGTCGGTGCGGCGATGTCGATTCCATTATGGAATGTGTAACCGTAGGAACCGCTTGCGGCACCATATCCTTGAGCAATCCGGCCGCTAGCTGGTCGTGAAAACCCGCTTGTTGCTTTCGATGATGTCGTGACACTGTATTTTTTAGCATATGTAGAAGAAATGTAACGGGATGCACCGCCGTAAGAAATTTTTGTCCAAGATCCGGAAACCCCTAAATAATTGAAAGTTTGACCAGAATTGACACTACCGACAACTCTGTAAGCAGTTGAGGGACCTGTTCGAACCCGTAACCCGTCTGCGGTTATTTTTACTTTGTACGTTGTTGCTGCTTCAACTTTTTCTATACCCGTTGTAGCGAAACCGGAAACCATCAGTGCTGTCATTGTCATAGTTGTAATCATGCGTTTCATGTAGAAGTTCCTCCTAAAGTGTGAAAGACGACGGACGATTATGTAAGGGAACAAGACCCTTTCAAAGTTGTAAGATACAAAGCATATGTATTTAATATGTATAAATATTTTCTTGCTAGCATGATTATAGCATCGCAAATAACACAAAAATATTTCAGTTTCATTGCAAGATTATAGTTGTATAACATATATTGTAATGGATAATATTTCATTTAGTATCTGAATTTATTCTTATCAAAATAGAATATATGGTTCGTCTTTTGAGAAAATATCAAAAAACGTGACGATGTGAGGGGGCACATCGTCACGGGATATAGGTGAAAAGAATCAGTTAGAAATGGGTGCGAAAACAGTTAAATGTTGATTTAAAACTTGAACCGTAACGGGAAGATGACCCGCTGTGTCGCCGTCAGCATTAATCGGAAGACGTTCTTTCGAATCAATATGAACTTCTTTTGTCGTAAAATAGTCCACTTGATCTGCATCGGAAATATTTCCGGTCAATAGTTTCGGTAAGGCCTGTAAAGCATCAAAGAAACCAAGCTGCTTGACGATGAAGACATGTAACAGACCATCATCGACACGGGCATCCTTCGCGAACGACTCAAAACCTCCGACGGAATTAGTCAGGGAAATAATCAAGAGAGGCGTTTCACCATCAAATGATTTTTCTTCCGCCGTCAGTCGGATTGGATAAGGACTGTGGTCCTTAAAGGCTTTTAATCCTTCAATGAAATAAGCGACGGAACCAAGTGATGTTTTTTGTTCGACGCTGACTTCTTCGACCGCTTCTGCAATCAATCCAACAGCGATGACGTTCATGAAATAATGATCGTCATATTTACCGATATCGAGTGGACGGGGCGGAGCATCTTCTAAAGCGCTGATGGCCTCCTCGGGATCAGTCGGGATGTGTAAAGCACGCGCTAAATCATTGACCGTCCCGAGAGGAACGATTCCGAGTGTCGGACGATGCCCCTGTTCCGCGATACCGGTGATGACTTCATTGACCGTCCCATCTCCGCCCATAGCAACGACGGCATCATAGTGCCCGATGGCAGCTTGTGTGGCGAATTCAGTTGCATCGCGTTCTTTTTCTGTGAAGCGCACATCGACTTCCGTAAACCGTTGAGCCAATGTTCCTTCTGCAAATTCAGCGTGTTTCTTTCCAAGTTCTTTACCGGATGACGGATTGATGATGAGCATGACTTTTGACACAAATGATTCCTCCTTTAATTCTATCTGTTCCTATTTTCCCAACATTAGATAAACATAATCCTGGACAGAAAAAAACCTTGGACATCACGAGATACGTCATGTCCAAGGCAATCATGAAATTAGCGACGGGCGATTGGAGGAGGGGATGCTTCTCCTGCTGCCGGACGGACGGGTTCTTCTTCGTCCCAACACTCTGTATTTTCGATTCCAAGTGCTTTTGCCGAGAAGACCGGATCAAGCCCTTTCTTCCGTTGTTCCTGGTAGTCGTTGATAACTTTGAGGGCGATGCCGCCTAAGAGCGAGATTGCTGTCAAGTTAATCAACGTCATACCTGCCATGAAGAGATCGGCGAAGCTCCAGACCACTCCGAGACTGAGGACAGAACCGATGAAGACAAAGGCCATTGTCGCGATCCGGAATCCGAAGACAGCAGCCGGACTGTTTTTAATGAATTCGATATTCGTTTCACCGTAGTAGTAACTGCCGACGATTGAACTGAAAGCGAATAAGAAGACACAGATTGCGATGAAGGCAGGAGCGACGGCACCCAGTTGTTCACCTAATGCGTTCTGTAACATCGCGATTCCTTCCCCGTTGCCTGTCGCATAACTGTCACTGAGAAGAACGATGGCAGCAGTTGCCGTACAGACGATCAACGTATCAAGGAAAACACCAAGTGTTTGCAGGAAACCTTGTTTCGCAGGATGAGATACTTCCGCAGCTGCTGCTGCGTTTGGTGCAGACCCCATACCGGCTTCATTTGAGAACAGACCACGTTTTACTCCGAGTGAGATGGCGGCTCCGACTGATCCACCAAATGCTTGTTCGATGCCGAAAGCACTCTTGAAAATCATCGCGAAGACGCCCGGAAGTTCCGTCAGGTTCGTGACGACGACGAACAGCGCAGCAATGAGATAAAGTCCGGCCATGACAGGGACGACGATAGCTGAGAACTTCGCTACCCGGTGAACGCCACCGAAGATAACAAGTCCTGTTAAGACGACGAGTACACCACCGACGACGGCTTTATTGATTCCAAACGCATTATCAAAGGCGGCAGCAATCGTGTTCGATTGAACGGAGTTGAAGATTAAGCCGAACGTGACAGCGATTAAGATGGCAAACACAACACCGAGAGCACGGTTTTTTAAACCTTTTTCGATGTAGTAGGCAGGACCGCCACGATACGCATTCGTTTTGCTATCGCGGACTTTATAGACTTGAGCGAGCGTGCTTTCGATCAAGGCAGTTGCGCCTCCCAGTAAAGCAACCATCCACATCCAGAAGACGGCGCCCGCACCACCGAGTGTGATGGCAATCGTGACACCGGCCAGGTTGCCGGTCCCGATTCGTGTGGCGGCACCGATGAAGAAGGATTGAAGCGAGGTAATGCTTTCTCCTCCGTCATCCGTTGTTTTCTCGTTTTTATCGAGCGTAACGCGGAACATTTCTTTTAAGTACCGGAACTGGATGAATTTTGTCCGAATTGTGAAATAGATGCCGACTCCGATCAGTGCCGCGATTAGAACATAAGACCATAATAAGTTGTTGGCAAAATCGACTCCTGATTGTACTGCTTGCTGAAAAGCATCCATCTGAAAATTCCTCCTAATGTGTTTTAGTAAAATGGCTATACGCTAAATTATACGAATTTTCAGATAATATGCAAGATAAATTTTAAAACTTTTTTTCAAAAACTAATCAGGTTAATTATTCATAACGTAAAAAATAAACTTGTTTCACGACTATACAAAAAGACCTGCCGCAGGTTACGACAGGTCGAAATAGCGTGATATACGGCGGAAAGGTCATTCTGAAGCAAGGAATTGTTCATAGAGATCATCGAGCTGGTGGACCAGCTCTTCACGAGTGGCAAAAAGTTTCGCCAGTACTTCATAATCACTTGCCTGTTCCAGTTGCGATTCCAGAAGGAAAAGCTCTTGCTCTGCTTGATTGATTGTTTCTTCCAGCTGTCGGGATGGTTGTACCGAACTAATCGGAGACGATTGTTTAGGCAGTTTTTTATTGAAAGGGATGTGCTCCGTATCAGCAATAGAAGGCTTTCCGGCATGTTTACTTACCGCATACGCATAAGGACCTGGATACAGGATGGGCGTTTGATCGAGCCAAAGTGTTTTCGTAAACAGACGATTCAAAAAGTAACGATCATGTGAAACGGCGATCAACGTCCCTTCAAACGACTCAAGGGCTTCTTCGAGAGAGTCACGCGATTCGATATCGAGATGGTTCGTCGGTTCATCGAGAATCAATACATTTAATTCCGAGTGGACGAGGATTGCGAGCATCAACCGCATCCGTTCGCCTCCACTCAAGGCAGCTACAGGTAAAAAGACACGTGGACCAAAAAATAAAAACTGGGCAAGCCGTTTTCGGGCTGTTCCTTCATCGCTATCGATGGCTGACCAAAAGACATCAATCAAGCGTTGATCGTCAGGAAAATCGATGTGTTGCGATAAATAGCCGACTTTTACCGAAGGACCCTGCGAGATGAGCCCGCTTGTCGGTTCGATACGTCCTAACAACAGTTGTAACAGGGTTGTTTTTCCGCTGCCATTGGCACCAACGATAGCTAAACGGTCTTTTGCGGCGATTTCAACAGTTAAGGAGTGAAACAATGGAGATTCAGTAAAGGAGAGGCTGACGTTTTCTAGTCGATAGACCATCCGGCTTGTTTTGCCTTGTGCATTAAAAACGACATCCGGCGTCTCGGCTTCGAGTTGAGGACGTTTAATGCGTTCGATCCGTTCAAGTGCCCGTTCCATCGATTTCGCTTTCCGAAACAGCTTTTCGCTCGGTGGAGAAGCTTCATTCGCCCACTGGCGGAGGCGGCGGATCGCATCCTTCATTTGCTTGATTTTTTTTTGTTGTTCCTGATAGGCATGGAATTGTTCGAGCAACAGACGTTCTTTTTCCGTCATATAGTACGAATAATTCCCCCGGTATAGTTGGATCTGACCATCTTCCAGTTCGGCAATGCTCGTCACGACCGTATCGAGAAATACACGATCGTGTGACACAATTAGAACGGCGCCAGCATAGCTCGATAAAAATGATTCAAGCCATTCGACGGCTTCGAGATCAAGATGGTTCGTCGGCTCATCGAGAATCAACAAATCGGGTTCGGTTAACAGCATCCGTCCGAGGCAGATTTTCGTTTGTTCGCCGCCGCTGAGCTGTTCGAACGACCGGTCGAGTAGAGGATGTAGCCGTAAACCGTTGATCATCCGGTCGACCTTGGATTCAAGCAGATAACCGCCTTGCCGCTCGAATGTTTCCGTCACCTTCGTGTACTGCTCAAGCAACGATTCAATTTGATCCGTGTTCGTTGCCATAGCTTGTTCGAGATCGTGTAGTGATTGTCGTAAGTCGAGCAACGGGGCAAACGCGGTCCACAGGACATCCAGTCCGGTCATGTCGGAATTGTATACCGGTAACTGTTCCAAGTAACCGATCGATAGTCCACTTTTTTGATAGATGGTTCCGGCGTCGGGTGAATCTAGTCGTGCAATCAAACGCAGGAGGGTCGTTTTTCCGCTACCATTGCGTCCGATTAAACCGATCCGATCATGTGGTTGGATGAAGAGGGACACATCGGTTAAGATGTCATCGCCTCCGAATTGTTTTGTCAGGTGTTGGATGTCGCAGATCATCATATTAAAATTTCCTCTCTGACGCATCAAAAAAAGGAGAGTGCAAACAGCACTCTCCTCGACTCGTGGAAGATGCGCTTTGCTTTATTTTTCGAGTATGGAGTTCTTCAAAAAAGGGCAGACTGACCCCTTAGAACGCCATTCCATGAAAAATTGCGCGCAACAGATAAAGTTGTTCCATCAACCAATGCTTACACGCAGCAAAACCCATTTCTTCCCACCACCTTTTCTCATTCGATATCTTTATTTTACCATGTCACCTGGAAGGAAAGAAAGAACAGATTATTTAAATAAGCCGGCGATCGAGTTGAAGAAGGCACTTAAGCCGTCAAACAGCTTTGCAAAAAATCCTTTTGTTTCTTCTGATGTTGCAAAGGCCTGAATGTTTTGCCCGGCATCCTTCAGTCCACTCTCAATCTGTCCCCAGTTGAGGTCGGCTTGTTCCATTTGGTTAAACAAACCGGTCAAACGGTCCATTTGGGCGTCGGACAGATTGATATTGTTATTTTGAATGACTTGGACGATGACGTTCTCAATCTCGACTTTCGTTTCCGGTTTCTGTTTGGCGATTTCCGCTTTGATTTCGTTCATCAAGTCGGCGACCTTGTCCGTCCCGACTGTTTTCCCGACATCTGACGTGACCGACAATTCTTGCTGGGCCAAATCTTTTCGTTCATCCGTCAGTTTAATGCCGGTCTCAGCCGACGTTTGGTCGTAGGCTTTCATGATTCCGGTCAAGGCAGATGTTCCGGTTACCTTGTAAGGAGACGTAATCGTGATGTCCGCATCGGTCACACCGGCCGTGACAAGCGCATTGAGGTACATGTCCTTTGTGACCCAGGTGATGTTTTCCGTTGCAACGGACAGACCGTCGCCTTTTTCAGCCAACTCGATCTTGGCGGACGAATACATCCCGCCGCCGCGTTGGGACTGGGGAATGTTTTTCCCGAGATATTTTTCTTCATCCGCAGATGTCGCGATGATCGGGGTGATGCCTTCCGGTGCGTTCAGACGGGACAAGACCCATGTTTTATCATTCGCTCCGAGCGATTCGCCCAGTGTGATAATCGTTTTGTCGACGACCTGCTCGGCAGATGCGGCCGTTGGCAGTAATAACGTCGTAGCAAGTAATGCCGAAGCGGTCCATGTCATGGTTTTATTCATAAAAGTTCCTCCATAAGTTAAGTATCAGGTACTAAATTTAGTCTAATCGACCGGCGACAGAAGAGAATCGGTCTCAAGGACGAGCCGTCATCCACCTTCCGTCATGTTCCATTGTACAAAAAAATGGAGTGAAATGACGAGAATGGGTCAATTCCACATCAAATCATGATAAACTCAAAATAAATCAAATAGCGACCACTAGGGGAGTCAGTAGGCTGACTGAGACGACGAAGACGTTCGGACCCTTTGAACCTGATTAAGTTTGGACTTACGGAGGGAAGTGGCGTGGACGATCCTCTTTTTATGGTCTTTTCACGTCATGCCTGACATCGGGTGTGGCGTTTTTTTGATTACAAAAGGGGGAAAAAACATGACATTCAGTGAAGAAATCCGGCAAGCGGCAAGACGGTATTGGGACAGCAGCTTTACCCATCCATTCGTGACAGGGATTGCGGATGGAACACTACCGGAAGCAAAATTTCGCCATTACGTCCTACAGGATGCCTATTACTTAAAACATTTCGCGAAAATTCAGGCGCGGGCCGCGTCGAAGGCACAGGACTTCGCGACGATTGCCGAACTCGCGGAACATGCGACGTCGACCTATGCTGCAGAACTCAGTCTGCATCAATCGTTTTTTGAACCGCTTGGGATTTCGGACAAGACACTGGCAGAGTTTGAACCAGCACCGACAGCATACGCTTATATTTCGCATATGCACCATGCAAGTGAAGGGACGCTCGGGGAGACCATCGCTGCGATTTTACCGTGTTACTGGCTTTACTATGAGATTGGACAACAGTTACAGGCGGCTTCACCGGCTTCACCGATTTATCAGCAATGGATTTCGACATACAGTTCCGAGTGGTTCGAGCGGGTCGTCTTTGAACAAATCGATCGTCTGAATGATTTGGCGGAGCGGGCAAGTGCCGAAGAACGGGAACGGATGAAACAACATTTTGTCAAAAGCTGTTATTACGAATTGATGTTTTGGCAGATGGGCTGGACGGAAGAGACGTTCGAACAGCAGTATAAACAGACGATGGAAATGACATCATTCAAGTAAAAAAGACTGAAATAAAAACACCGGATCCGACAGAAAGCGGATCCGGTGTTTGTTCTATAGAAGACATTAATCAACTGTGGTGTTCAATCAAATCGGCAAGACGTTGCTTTACAAGTGACGGGTTAGTTAAGTCCTGGTTCGATAACGAAAGTTTTGTCATCGTCTCGTCCGTACCGGCCATCTCACTGAACAGCGAACCGAGACTGTGGGCACGGCGGTCGATTTGGACGACGATGACGATGCCGGACCGGTCTTGCAACAGGATGACTTCGATTTCGTCCAGCTTGTGAGCATAATGGGTACCGCGGGCGGAATACTCAAGTTCCTGCGCGATCGGCAAATCTTTCCGGAAGCGACCCGGTAATTTTTCTGTATCGGCTTTCTTGAGGCGGAATCCGAGATCTTCCATCGCTTCAAGGATGACCGATTGGTAGTCATTGGCTTTGACGACGACAGCATCGTGGTCAGAAGGGTCAACCGCCTGCGCGATATCAAGACCCGTCTCGATCCACGACTTCGATTGGCTGACGGAAAGTGGTGTATTAAAAGGGACTTGAAGCGTAAACGGTATTTCTCGTTCGACGCCTGCTTCGATCGTAAACGGGGCTTCATTTAATGCAAACCGGTCCAGTGTGAACGTCGTGAATGCCGTACTGTCCCCGACTTCTTGTTTGTACTGGGTATTGAAGGCGAGATAAATCCGGGCGATTTCCTGATCGACGTTACCGCCCTTAATATGAACGACCCCTTGAATCGTTCCACCGGGTTCACAGTGATCTTGTTCGAGTCGTGTATCGACCGTTGCGGCACCGATGCCGATTTGTGAAAGAATTTTTTTGAACATGTTGTGTTCCTCCTTTAAATTAAGTATGACGACTAAAAATAAAGCTTGCTTGCTTGTCGAACGCGGGTGAATTTGCTACAGTTTCGAAAGACCAAACAAAAAAAGGACGGGACGATACGTGGAACTAGACCAATTAAAAGACCTGCTCACTGAAAAACTGCAGGCAACTTCACTCATACACGCGACGATTAGCGGTCCGCGCCAAAAATCAAACGATCTGCGTCGAATCAAGTTAAAACCGATTCTACTTAGAGATACGTATGCAATCCAGTTAGAGTTTCAACATGAGCGGATCATTAAGCATGAGAATTTAAGTATAGAAGAATTTATTTTGCGAATGGACGACTATTTTAACGAATTTCGTCAATTTTTATTCCGTTTTGAAACGGAAGAAGTCCAGTTCCAACTCTCGAAGAAAATGAAAGTTTCACTGAAGACGACAGGCAAGGAACCGGTAAAGGCCGAACTGTCTCACAATCGAAAGAAAAGCCATTTGTTAGAAGACGGCGTGCCGGTACCGTTTTTGATTCGTCTTGGTGTCATGACGGAAGAAGGACAGGTCAAGCGTCAAAAATACGATAAGTTTAAACAAATCAATCGTTTTCTTGAATTCGTCGAAGACAGTATCGTAGCATTGCCGAAAGGACGGACGCTACGGATTTTAGATTTTGGATGCGGGAAGTCGTATCTGACGTTTGCTCTCTATCATTACTTGAAAATCGTCAAGGGATTTGATTTAAACGTCACCGGTCTTGATCTCAAAAAAGAAGTCATCGAAGACTGTACAGCCATCGCTGCTGATTTAGGGTATGATGATTTATCGTTCCGTGTCGGTGATGTCCATGATTACGACCAGGATACGGAAGTTGATTTAATGGTGACGCTACATGCTTGTGACGTTGCGACGGATGTCGCGCTTGCCCGGGCAGTCGACTGGAATGCATCGGTCATTCTCAGTGTCCCGTGTTGTCAGAAGGAGTTAAACCGTCAACTGGACTGTTCACCGCTTGACGTCATGCTGCAACACGGATTGATTCAAGAAAAGTTTGCTTCGCTCGCAACAGATTCCATCCGGGCAGAGTTGTTGACACTTGTCGGGTACGAAACGCAATTACTTGAATTCATTGATTTAGAAAACACGCCGAAAAATATCTTGATTCGGGCTTATAAAAATCCGAAGCAACCAACGGAAGAAAAAATTGACCGGTATATCGCTTTCCGAGACCTGTTACACGCTAAACCGTATTTAGAACGTGAATTGAGCGGCAGACTTGGACAGATTTCACCGAAACTCGTACAATAAAGAAGACAACGATTTAAAGGGGGAAACAAATACAATGGATTTCCAAATGTATTTTGAAGATGTCGTTCAAACGGCACGTAAAGAAGCAGCAGCTGCTGGCTTTGAAGAATTAACGACGGTCGAGAGCGTCGATGAAGCGATGAAGCGTGACGGTTTGACGCTTGTCCTCGTCAACTCGGTTTGTGGATGTGCCGGTGGGATTGCTCGTCCGGCTGCCGCTTACATCAACCGGATGGAAGGTGTAAAACCGGATCATTTCGTGACGGTATTTGCAGGGCAAGACCGGGAAGCAACAGACCGGGCGCGTGAATACTTCGAAGGATATCCGCCATCATCGCCATCATTCGCATTGATGCAAGATGGAAACATCCTGTCGATGGTCGAACGGTTTGACATCGAATCGTTTACAGCAGAAGAAGTCGTCGAGAAGTTAGAGTCGTTAATTGAAATCTACGCCTAAGTAAATCAAAAACCTGTTCCGGACGTCCGGAACAGGTTTTTTTGTGAAGCCGTCTAGTTATCAGACGAAAGATTGGAATCAAAATAAATGTAAACGTTAACAAAAGAACGGATTACGCATCTGGTATGAATAAATTCATGTTTTATGCACTATTTGTATATTATTATGCTTTACAATGAATAAATATTCGTATATTCTAAAAGCAATAAATCAGGTCGAACTTTTTAGTATTGAATTAGAAAAAAACATAAGTCATACTATTGTTAAAGTTCTGACAATTGAGCGTTGGAAGGGGAATTTATTGATGAAGAAACTAGTAGCAACGGCAATGGCAGGAATTCTCGCAGTCACGATGGCAGCATGTGGTGCCTCGGAGGAATCAACAGGCGACACGACGAAAAAGAACGATAAAGTATTGACGATGGGAACGTCAGCGGATTACTTCCCGTTTGAGTATATCGATACAGCAAAGGGTGATGATATCGTCGGATTTGATGTCGCCATCGCGAAAGAAGTGACAAAAAATCTCGGATACGATCTAAAAATCGAGGACATGGAATTTGGTAGTCTGCTCGGAGCACTCAGTGCAGGTCGTGTCGATTTCGTCATGGCAGGCATGACGCCGACTGACGAACGGAAAAAGAATGCTGATTTCACGGATATTTATTTCCAATCTAAAAATCTTGTCATGACAAAAGATAAAGCGATCGCTTCGGATGACGAATTAAAAGGCAAGAAACTCGGTGTCCAGCTTGGATCAATCCAGGAAGCATTAGCAAAAGACCGGTACAAGGACAGTGAAGCGGTTTCGTTAAACAAGATTCCGGAAATTATTCAAGAATTAAATACGGGCCGGATTGACGCATTGATCATTGAGGATGCCGTCGCCGTCAAATACATGAATCAAGACAAGGCGTTAAAAACGTATGAAATTAAAGAAGATGGACCAACCGGCTCTGCTGTCGCCTTCAAAAAAGGGGACAAGATGCGTGACGATTTCAACAAAGAGTTGAAAAAGATGATCGACAACGGAGACATCGACAAACTCGCAGAAGAATGGTTCCAAAAAGAAGCAAAATAAGAGTAGTGCATAGGGGTGGGGGTAACCTCATCCCTTTTGTGCGACGTTAGGAGATTGGTTATGATAGACTTTACAAAGATTCAAGATTCAATCCCATACATCCTGCAAGGGATTCCGGTTCTGTTCCAAGTTGTGGTCGTCGCGGCAATTGCCGGGATGCTGATCGGAATCGTGGTCGCCGCCCTGAAAATCACGAAAAACGGATTCGTTCGGTTCATCGGTCATGCCTATACGGCCGTGTTCCGCGGAACACCGCTCATTTTACAGCTGGCGATCATTCACTTTGGTTTACCGCAATTGACGGGATACGTCACGACCGGTTATCAATCGGCCGTCATCGCCTTCTCCTTAAATTCGGGCGCGTACATCTCGGAGATCATCCGGGCCGGGATTCAAGCCGTCGACCGCGGACAATGGGAAGCGGCCGATGCACTCGGAATTCCGTACATGAAACAACTGCGTTCAATCATCTTGCCGCAAGCCTTTAAAAACATCCTGCCGGCACTTATGAACGAAATGATCACGTTGACGAAAGAGTCGGCACTCGTTTCGACGGTCAGCGTGCTCGACGTCATGCGCCGGGCGCAAGTCGTCGGTGGAGAAAAGGCCTTGTATTTTGAACCGTTATTGTTTGCAGGATTCGTTTATTTCGTACTTGTCATGGGATTGTCCTTGATTGGTCAACAAGTCGAAAAAGCTATGAGAAAGAGTGGGTAATCAGATGGAACCTATGATTCAAGTTACTGATCTATATAAGCAGTTCGGAAAATTGGAAGTATTAAAAGGTATTACGACGACTGTCGGGCGGGGAGAAGTGGTTGCCGTCATCGGTCCGTCCGGTTCCGGAAAATCAACGTTTTTACGGTGTATCAATTTACTAGAACAACCGACAAGCGGAACAATCAACGTAGATGGATTTGAACTGACGAAACCCAAAGCAAACATCGCGAAAGCCCGTCAAAACATCGGCATGGTGTTCCAACAGTTTAATCTCTTTCCGCATAAATCAGTGCTCGATAACTTGATTTATGCACCGATTAACGTACTGGGTCTCTCGAAAGACGCGGCTATCAAGCGGGCGGAAGTCTTGCTTGATCGGGTCGGTTTGGCAGAAAAGCGGGACAACTTCCCGAACCAGCTGTCGGGTGGTCAAAAACAACGTGTTGCCATCGCTCGTGCGCTAGCGATGGAACCAAACGTCATGTTGTTTGATGAGCCGACGTCGGCGCTCGATCCGGAAATGGTCAATGAAGTGCTGGACGTCATGAAGCAACTTGCAGAAAGCGGGATGACGATGGTCATCGTCACGCACGAGATGGGCTTCGCGAAAGAAGTCGCGGATCGTGTCCTGTTCCTCGATGAAGGGATTTTGATGGAAGAAGGCAGTCCGGTCGAATTGTTTGATCATCCGAAAACGGATCGGGCTAAGAAATTCCTGGAGAAAGTATTATGACAAAAAGCGCTGACTCGATTAGACGAGTCGGCGCTTTTTTAAGAAAGGGAGGGTATTTATGTTAAGTGAAGAAACGGAACAGTTCGTCCGGATATTCCATTCAGATGACTTTTCCGGACATGATTTTGCCCACATCGAACGTGTCCGGACGATGGCATTACGGATTGCGGAAATTGAAGGGGGGGATGTCCGAATCATTGAACATGCCGCACTACTGCATGATGTAGCAGACAGTAAACTCGGCGGAACGAGCGAAAACGTTGATCAGCATCTGCAATCACGCGTATCGGAACAGGACCGCCTGCATATCCTCGAAATCATCAGCAATTTGTCATTTAAAGCCGGCGACCGTCCACCGATGAAGACACTCGAAGGGAAGATTGTCCAGGATGCAGACCGGTTGGACGCGATCGGTGCAATCGGCATCGCCCGGACGTTCCAGTTTGCCGGCCAATTCAAGGAACCGATGTATGTACCGGGACTCGTTCCCCGCAAGCCGGGTGACCGGACGGGAAAGACGAGTGCCTTACACCATTTTGATGAAAAATTATTTCGTTTAAAAGAGTTAATGAACACGAAGACAGCGAAACGCATCGCCGAAGATCGCCATCAGTATATGCTCGAGTTCGTCGAACGGTTCAAACAGGAATGGGAAGGCCGGTAACCACAACAAAACAGGGATTCGTTCCAAATGGAACGGATCCCTGTTCGTTAACTTAAGATGACAGCTGTAATCAGACCAAGTGAAGCGAACAGGCCGACGATGGCACCGCCCTCCTCATGGGCTTCCGGCATCATCGTCGAAGCGAGCATGGCAATGATGCCGCCGCTCGCAAAGGCACCGATCATCGCAAACTGCATATCCGGTAATTCCGCTAAAATGGAATAACCGGCAAGGGAAGCGAGCGCGGATATCAACCAGACGATTCCCCACATGACCAGAATTTTTTTCTTTGAGAAGCCATCTTTTTGTAAGCCGGTCGTACTCGAGAGACCTTCCGGGATGTTACTGACGAAAATCGCTGCAACGAGAGCGGCGCTGACATTTCCGGATAAAAGACTGGCACCGATCATGATTGATTCCGGAATCGCGTCCAGAATCGTACCGAAGAAGATGGCAGTTCCTGTGCCTTCGTTACCGCCGGACGATCTTTTTCGTTTACTGGCACCACGTGAGGAAACGAACATGTCAAAACCGGTGAACACGAGTGACCCGACGATAAAGGAAATACCGACAATCATCGTCGTGGATTTGTTTAAGGCTTCATCCAATAACTCGAACGTCGCCGCTCCGATTAAAATGCCCGTTCCAAACGACATGACGTACCCGATTAGACGTTGTTTAAGAGGAATGAACAAGCCGATTAATGCCCCGATTACGACAGCTCCTCCTGCGATTGCCCCCCACATAAAAGCGATTCCCATTTATATATCCTCCTTACTCCTGACTATCTGTATTACTATTTTCCTAAAAAAATGATTGATAAACATAGCTAAATGGGAAAATAAGAAGGGGCGGGCAGAAAACCATTTGAAAAGTCTCCCGCAATGGAGACGGGAGACTGAGAACAGCATCAAAACGGTTGTTTATTTAACCAGTGTCCGCCGTCGAGGGCGATACATTCTCCGTTTAAGTAGCTCGCTTGATCGGACAGCATCCAAGTCGCAAGACCGGCGATTTCTTCCGGTGTCCCGAATCGCCCGAGCGGGACGTTCCGTCGAATTCGTTCTGCGTGTTCCGGTGACATGGCGAGTTTATCGGCTCCGCCTGTCCGTTCAATCGGACCGGGGCTGATTGCATTGATCCGGGCCCCGTATTTGTACCCCCATTCGACAGCAAGTGTCCGTGTCAGGTTCAGGACCCCGGCTTTTGCAGCGGCACTTGGTGCGACCCCTGGACCGGCCTGCCAGGCGTACGAAGCGACAATATTCAAGATTTGTCCTCCTGATACCCCGTCTTCCTGCCAGCCTTTGACGAGCGCATGGGAACAGTTGAATGTCCCGTTCAAGACGATATCAATGACCGTTTTCCACCCGTTTGGCGAGAGTTCGTCAGTCGGACAGATGAAATTACCGGCTGCGTTATTGATCAGTGCTTCGAGTTGTCCGTATTGTTGCCGGGTTTGATTGACAGCAGCGAGGCAGGCGTCTGGATCCCGGACGTCCATTTGAATGACACTGTGTTTTCCATCAATCGCCTGTAAGTCCTGGTCGGTTTGTTGCAACCGTTCGGCATTTCGCCCGGTCACGACGACGTTCCAGCCGGCTTCTTTTAAAGCGAGGGCCATCGCTTTCCCCATGCCGCTCGTACCACCGGTGACAAGTACTGTTTTTGTCATGTGTAAATCCCCCTTATATACTGAATGAATAACCATTCAGTATAAGTATTCAAAAAAGAAGGAGCAAACTCCTTCTTTTGGATGGAAATTATTCGACTGCTGTTGCCGTATTCGTCAAGACCGGAACAACTTGTTTTTTCCGTGAAACGACACCTTCAAGATAAAGGAGGTGATTCGTAGCATCAAGTCCGAAGGCCCGTTCGACCAGTGAAGCTTCAGGTCCGAGAACAAGTGCGACCGAGTTGTTTGTCAAGATATCGGTGACGAGCAACATGTACAAGTCCAATTCTTTTTCAGCAATCAATGATTCGATCCGTGTTTCGAGTTCTGCTTGAC